>DMPF01000249.1:0-3765 GCA_003456095.1 Bacillota bacterium | reverse complement strand
CAAGAGGCAAGAAGCAAGAAACATCACGACCTGCAGGGGCGGGCCTTTTGTGCCCGCCCGTCTTGACCGCTGTGCAAAAAGATGGGAGGAATACGCAGTGAAGATGAATGGGGCCCAGATGGTCCTGGCCTGCCTGGAGGCCGAGGGGGTCGAGGTTGTTTTCGGCTATCCCGGCGGGGCCGTCCTGACCCTTTATGATGAAATTTTTAAGAAAGGACTGCCCCATATTCTTACCCGCCACGAGCAGGGGGCAGCCCATGCCGCTGACGGTTATGCCCGTGCCTCGGGCAAAACGGGGGTGGTAATCGCCACTTCCGGTCCCGGCGCCACCAACCTGGTAACGGGGCTTGCCACCGCGTACATGGATTCCATCCCCCTGGTGGCCATTACCGGCCAGGTGGCCCGCCCAGCGATCGGCACCGATGCCTTCCAGGAGGCCGACATCACGGGGATAACCCTTCCGATCACCAAACATAACTACCTGCTAACGGAACTGCGGGAGTTGCCCCGAATCTTTAAAGAAGCTTTCTATATCGCCGGCACGGGGCGTAAAGGTCCCGTGCTGATTGACCTTCCCAAGGATCTGCAGGCGGAGGCAGGGGATTTTCTTTACCCCAAAAAGGTGGAGATGCCCACCTACCGTCCCACTTATGAAGGACACAGCGGCCAGATCAATAAGGCTGCCGCCGCTATCCACAAGGCCAAAAAACCGCTCCTTTACAGTGGCGGCGGTGTAATCAGCTCAGGCGCCCACACAGAGCTGCTGGAGTTTTCGCGTTGCGTCCGCATTCCCGTCACAACGACCCTTACCGGCCTAGGGAGCATCCCCCATACCTATGATTATTACTTGGGAATGCCGGGTATGCACGGCACCTTTGCGGCCAACCATGCGCTCAATGCGGCGGACCTCATTATCGCCGTCGGCGCGCGCTTTGACGATCGTGTCACCAGCAGGCTGGATAGCTTTGCCGTTGGCGCTCAGGTGATCCATATCGATATCGACCCGGCGGAAATCGGCAAGAATGTTGCCGCCGCCATCCCTATTGTTGGTGACGTGAAAATGGTTTTACAGGAGCTGATCAAAATACTAAAGCCGGGGGATACAGAGGCTTGGTGCGAGCAGGTTAAGGCCTGGAAAAAAGAGCGGCCCATCCGTTTTGCCCAGAGCGCTGATGCGCCCTTGAAGCCACAGTATGTGATCAGCGAACTCTACCGCCTCGCGGGCGGTGACACCATTATCACTACCGACGTGGGGCAGCACCAGATGTGGGCCGCCCAGTATTATGCCCTGGATAAGCCGCGCACCTTTATCTCCTCCGGGGGACTGGGGACCATGGGCTTTGGTTTTCCCGCCGCCATCGGTGCCCAGATGGCTTTTCCCAAGCGCACTGTAATCTGCGTCAGCGGCGACGGCAGTTTTCAGATGAACTTGCAGGAATTGGCCACGGCAAGCTGCCATAAACTTCCCGTTAAGGTTGCTATCATCAACAACCAGTATTTGGGAATGGTGCGGCAGTGGCAGGAATTTTTCTACGGCGGCCGTTACTCCCAGACCTGCCTTGCCGGCAGCCCTGATTTTGTAAAACTGGCCGAGGCCTATGGCGTTTTGGGCCTGCGTGCTAGCACCGCAGCGGATGTCCAGGCTGTAATCGAAACGGCGTTGCGGACCTCCGGCCCTGTGGTGATGGACTTCCAGGTGGATCCGCAGGAAAATGTGCTCCCGATGGTGGCGCCCAATACCCCCATTGTAGAGATGATCGGAGGGGATGCGCTGTGAAAAGAATCCTGGCCATCCTGGTGGAAGACCGCCCCGGGGTTCTGACCAGAGTATCGGGCCTCTTCAGCCGGCGCGGCTACAACATTCAAAATATCGCCGTAGGACGCACTGTTGAACCGGGGGTTTCCCGTATGACCGTTACGCTGGATGCGGACCGCGTCACCGTGGAGCAGATTGTCAAGCAGTTGAACAAGCTTGTCAATATCCTTAAAGTCAGTGATCTTACCGAGGAACCATCGGTAGGGCGCGAACTGATGCTGCTTAAAGTCAAGGCCGAGCCGGAGAAACGGAGCGGTATCCAGCAGATGGTTAGCACCTTTCGTGCCAAGATTATCGATGTCTCTCCCGATTCCATGATCGTGGAGGTGACCGGTGACGAGACCAAACTGCAGGCGTTCATGCTCGTGATGCAGGAGTTCGGCATTAAAGAGATTGCCGCCACCGGCAACATCGCCCTGCTGCGCGGGGCGCGCACCACGCGGGAGACAAAAGGAGGTTAACCGGAATGGGACAGACTATGGCGGAGAAGCTGCTGGCCCGGGCCGCCGGCAGGGAAGCGGTCTTTCCCGGCGAGCTTATTATTGTAAAAGTTGATCTGGCTCTGGGGAATGATATCACCGCGCCGGTAGCAATTAAAGAATTCGCGCGGATCGGCGTGGAGCAGGTTTTTGACCGGGAGCGTATCGCCCTTATTCCCGATCACTTCACCCCGAACAAAGACATCATGGCGGCGCAGCAGGTAAAGCTAATGCGGGACTTTGCCCGGCAGCAGGGCATTGTGCATTACTACGAGATCGGCCGCATGGGCGTGGAGCACGCCCTGCTTCCCGAGCTTGGTCTTGTCCTCCCGGGCGAGGTGATTATTGGAGCCGATTCCCACACCTGCACCTATGGCGCGCTGGGGGCTTTCGCCACCGGCGTCGGCAGCACGGACCTGGCGGCGGCTATGGCGACAGGGGAGCTTTGGTTTAAAGTTCCTCCTACAATGCGTATTGTTTTTGAGGGCACCCTGCCTCCTTGGGTGGGTGGCAAGGACCTCATTCTTTATACTATCGGCCGGATGGGTGTGGACGGGGCCCGCGGGGCTGCCCTGGAATTTGCCGGCCCTGCCATTGCCGCCCTGGGGATGGATGGCCGTCTCACCATCAGCAATATGGCCATTGAAGCGGGGGCGATGGCGGGGCTTATCCCTCCCGATACCGTGACGGAAGCATACCTGCGTGGCAAGGCGCGCCGCCCTTATGCGGTGATCAAAGGCGATGCCGATGCTCCTGTGCAGGCAGAGCATCGCTGGGACGTAAGCCCCCTGGAGCCCCAGGTGGCCGCCCCCTTTAGCCCGGCCAACACACACCCCGTTTCCCGGCTGGCGGGGACGCGCCTGGATCAGGTGGTTATCGGTTCCTGCACCAACGGCAGGCTGGACGACCTGCGGGAAGCGGCGGCGGTTTTAAAGGGGCGCCGCGTCCATCCCCATCTCCGCCTGTTGGTCATTCCCGCTACCCAGGCCGTTTACCGGCAGGCCATGCAAGAGGGCTTGCTGGAGATCTTCGCCGCCGCGGAAGCGGCGATCAGCACCCCTACCTGCGGTCCCTGCCTGGGTGGGCACATGGGCATCCTGGCGGAAGGAGAGGTGGCCCTGGCTACCACCAACCGCAATTTTGTCGGGCGTATGGGTCATCCCGGCAGCAGGGTCTATCTGGCCGGGCCGGCCGTAGCGGCGGCTTCGGCGGTTACGGGCACAATCACTCATCCTGAGGAACTTAAGTGAGGTGAAGCAATAAATGGGTATACTAACAGGCAAGGTATGGAAATTTGGTGACGATGTGGATACGGATGCCATTATCCCGGCACGCTATCTCATCACCAGCGATCCGGCAGAGCTGGCCAAGCATTGCATGGAGGATGCCGATCCTGCTTTCAGCGCAAAGCTCTCCCCCGGCGATATCATTGTGGCCGGGAAGAATTTCGGCTGCGGCAGTTCCCGGGAA
>DMPF01000131.1 GCA_003456095.1 Bacillota bacterium | reverse complement strand
TTACGGTGCGGCCACCCCCGTTGACCCGGCCGTGCTGCAAGCGATCTATCCATTTTTTGCGGAGCATTACGGTAATCCAAACAGCATACATGACCTGGGCGAGCCTCCCCGCCTGGCCCTCGCGGAAGCAAGGGAGAAGGTGGCAGCCCTGCTGGGTGCGGATCCGGCGGAGATTATCTTTACCTCCTGCGCCTCCGAAGCTAACAATACAGCTTTAAAAGGCCTGGCCGCCGCCCGAAAGAACAAGGGAAATCACATTATTACCGGCGCCATCGAACATCATTCTGTGCTTAATCCCCTGCGCACCCTGGAAAGGGCCGGCTTTAAGCTAACAATACTGCCGGTGGACAGCTTCGGTCTCATTGACCCCGAACAGCTGCGGGAAGCCATCACCGCGGATACGATCTTCATCTCCATCCAGGCAGCCAACCCGGAGATCGGCACGCTGCAGCCCATATCCCGCCTTACCGCCGTTGCCCGGGGGCGGGGTGTTCCTTTCCACACCGATGCCACAGCCGCTGCCGGTTTCATCCCGCTTGATGTGAGGGAATCGGGGGTGGATCTGCTGACCCTGGCAGGGGACCAGTTTTACGGCCCCAAGGGCAGCGCCGCCCTTTATCTGCGGCGCGGTAACCGCCTGCTGCCATTCCTGGAAGGGGGCATCCAGGAAAAGGGCCGCCGGGCCGGAACGGAAAACATGCCGGCGATTGTGGGGCTGGGTGAAGCTGCGGCGCTGGCCCGGCAAAGGTTGACGCAGCACAGCAGCAAACTGACTGCACTGCGCGACGCGCTGCAGGAAAAACTTTTTGCCGCCGTTCCCCACCTGCATCTGAACGGCCATCCCCAGCTGCGCCTGCCCCATAACCTGCATCTTTCCGTGGAGTTTGTAGAGGGAGAAGCCCTGCTGATCCATTTGAATATGGCGGGGGTTTACGTCTCCAGCGGTTCCACCTGCACTTCCCAAGCCCTGAAATCCTCCCATGTTCTGCAAGCGGTGGGACTGCCCCCGGAGCTGGCTCAGGGGTCGCTGCTCTTTACCCTCGGCCCGGAAAGCAAAGCGGAGGATGCCCTATACGTAGCGGAGCAGCTTTCCCGGATTGCCGCACTGCTGCGCCGGATGTCACCCCTTTATCAAAAATTCATGAAGGAGGGCAAGCGTTAAATGCCATACAACGAGTTAATTATGGATCATTTCAGCAACCCGCGCAACATTGGCGAAATTGCCGATGCGGACGGCGTGGGGGAGGTGGGCAACCCCGTCTGCGGCGATATGATGAAATTTACCATTAAAGTAAAGGATAACCGGCTGGAAGATGTCAAGTTTTTAACTTTCGGCTGCGGCGCGGCTATCGCCGTCTCCAGTATGGTTTCAGAGATGGCCAAAGGCAAAACCCTGGAAGAGGCCATGCAGATCTCCAACAAAGACGTGGCCGAAGCGCTGGGGGGCCTGCCGGGCAACAAAATGCACTGTTCCAACCTGGGCGCCGACGCGCTGCACAACGCCATTGAAGATTACCGGCAACGTCAGACCGCAGCCAAACCTATTGCCGTTGATATTAAGGAGAGTTGCAGTTGCGCTTTTTGTGATGATTTTGATTGTCCCATTCCTGCCGAATCCCCTTGCCAGCCCAAGACGGTAGAGCCGGTGCTCTGTCCCGGCTGCAATGAACCGCTGGCTAAAGGGGCGGCGGCGTGCCCACATTGCACTACGGCATAAGCGCGCGGCGGGGCGGTCATTTCATAAATAAAAATAATGCGGGGTGATCTATTGACGGAAAAAGAAAAGTATCTCCTTGACTGCGTGGGGCTCTACTGCCCCGTTCCGGTAATGAATGCCCGCACCGAGATAGACGGCCTTGCGGCGGGAGCGCTGCTGGAGGTTGTTGCCGATGATGCGGCAGCATGGGAGGATATACCACGCTGGGCCAAACGAGCCGGCCACACCTTGATCGAATCATGGAAAGATGGAGACGAGCTTCATTTTTTAATTAAAAAGAAGGCATAAAAATTAGAAAAACATATCGGAGGGTATTTGCCATGAGTGAAAAAAAGAAGATCCTTTATGTTCAGACAAGCGGGCCCGCCACTCCCGAGCGCCAGTATGCCCCCCTGATCCTAGCCCAGACGGCCGTAGCCATGGATATCGAGCCTATAGTCTTTTATCTGGGGCTTGGCTTGAAGGTTCTATTAAAGGGAGAGGCGGCAAAAATTAAGATTGGCGCTTTTCCCGCTTTACAGGAAGTAATGCGGCAGGCTGTGGCCCAGGGTGTCAAAATTATGGCCTGCCAGCAGAGCATACAGCTTTTCGGCGGCGAAATAAACCCTGCCGACCTGACGGAAGAAGCGGTCATTGCCGGGGCGGCCACCCTTAACGACCTGGCCCTGGATGCGGACGCCATACTGACTTTTTAAACCGGAGCGGAAATTTGCGCAGATTGCAAAATGGTCAGGCTTAATCAAAAACAGCCTGACCATTTTGCTTCATTGTGCTCATGCTGCTCTACAGATGGATTGACAGGATGGCTGCTAAAGCATAAAATAAATAAAATAATACATATATGATTAGTATTAATGGGGGTGGATGGCGTCAGATGAGCATTTCCACAAAAGGAAGATACGGATTGGAAGCGCTGCTTGTCCTCGCTATCCATTCATCAGAAGGTCATGTAAATATAAAAAGCATAGCGGAACGATACGGGAAGTCCGAGGCTTATATATTACAAATATTTTTAACGCTGCGGAAAGCGGGTATCGTGGAGAGCATCAGGGGAGCACA
>DMPF01000084.1 GCA_003456095.1 Bacillota bacterium | reverse complement strand
TATCCCCATCGTCTTCCAGCCCGAGCTGCGCCGCGCTCTGGAACACCTCGGCCGCGGCAAGATATTCCAGCGCTCGCCCTTCAACTATGACGCGGAAGAGAACTTTTACCGCCTGCTCGAAGAGCTGCTTAAGGCTATTCCGGTACTTGTGAAGAAACGTATTGGCGCCATTATCGTCCTGGAGAAGGAGATCGGTTTAAAGGATATCGTGGAAACGGGTATTAAAATCAACGGCCTTGCCACAGCGGAGCTTTTGATCAACATCTTTATGCCCCGCAGCCCTCTGCACGACGGCGCCGTGATCATCCGGGACAACGCCATCGCGGCGGCGGGATGTTTTCTGCCCCTTACAGAAAACCCGAATATTAGTAAGGAGTTGGGGACGCGCCACCGGGCCGGCCTGGGTATTACCGAAATTTCTGACGCGGTGGCCATTGTTATCTCGGAGGAAACAGGCGTGATTACCCTTGCCCACGAAGGAAAACTGACCCGCTACCTCGATGAAAAGACACTGCGCAGCAGCATAATCAATATCTACTATTCTGTAAGCAAGAAAAAAATAATGAAGACAGACACCGATGATGATTGAACGGGAGGGGGAGACCCTGCTTTAACATGGTTGCAAAAGAAAGGCACAGTTTTTTTGAAAGCACGCGCTTCTTGAAAATTATCTCCGTTTTTCTGGCGCTTATCCTCTGGTTTTTTGTGGCCGGAGACAACCGGGATACTCTTGGCTTGGAGGTGCGCCGCACTTTCAGCGGGATCCCCCTTGCCATGCGCAATATTGGTGCAGACCTGGTGGTAGTGGGGACTGTGGAGAATGTTACCATCTCCCTGCAGGGGCTGTCGCCTGCCTTTGACGGGATGACCCCGGCTGACCTGGAGGCCTTCGTGGACTTAGGTGGCCGCACAGAGGGGTGGCACGAGGTGCGTATAAGCGCCACGGCTCCGCCCGGGGTCAGCGTGGTGCGCATCGAGCCGGCGAAAGCAAATATCTTGCTCGATGACATTATCTCCCGCCAGATGGGTGTGCAGGGAATTTTCCAGGGAGAACCAGCCGGAGACATGGTTGTACGCAGCAGCAACTTCAGGCCGGAGGATGTATTTGTGCAGGGGCCCCGCCGTAAAGTTGATCTTATAGAAAAGGTTGTCTTTCTGCTTGATCTGGAAGGAACGGAAGCGGATATTGCGGCGCGGCAGGTCGCCCTCTACCCGGTGGACAGCGCGATGAACGAAATCAAGGGCCTCACCGTAGTGCCCGAACAAGCTGAAGTTTGGGTGCAGCTTGGCCTGCCCCGCCGGGAGATACCGGTGAAAGCGGTATTCATGCCCGAGGGGCGGGAGCCGGCATACCTTTCCCTGGAACCGGCGGCGGTGGAGCTGCAGGGTCCCCGGGACCTTCTTGATGCCCAGGAATACATTCGCACGGAAGCAATCGATCTGGAGGCATTGGGCACAGGGGATGAGCAGCATACCTTTACTGTTTCCCTGATTATCCCCGAAGGTCTGGAAGCGGTTGACCACAGCAGCGTGCGCGTCCATTTTAACCTTGGGGAATAAGATTACCAAAAAAAGGTGAGTAACTACTATGACCGGTTTATTTGGAACGGATGGTATTCGCGGTATCGCCAATGGGGAGTTGACGCCGGAGCTGGCCCTCATGATGGGGCGGATCGTGCTTTTCTGCTGGGGCGGGAGAAAAAGGAAGGGCAACCCCTTTTCCTGCTGGGGAGGGATACACGCCTATCCGGCACCATGCTCGAAAGCGCGCTGGCCGCGGGGATTGCTTCAACAGGCGCGGAGGTGCGCTTGCTGGGCGTAGTCCCCACCCCGGCTGTGGCTTATCTGACACGGCGCCTGCAGGCCCGGGGCGGCGTCATGGTTTCGGCCTCCCATAATCTTATGGCCGACAACGGGATCAAATTTTTTGACGGCAGGGGATACAAGCTCAGTGACGCCATGGAAAAGGAAGCGGAAGATCTGTACTTGGAGGCTGCGGCAGCAATCCCCCGGCCGCTGGGTGCGGCGGTGGGGCGGCTTTACCGTGCCGGACGCTCCCTGCAGCTTTACCGCTCTTTTTTGCAGGAGCTGGCCCCTGCGTTGCAGGGACTGAAGGTGGTGCTCGACTGTGCCAACGGTTCCCTTTGCCGCCTCGCCCCCGCCCTTTACCGCGCGCTGGGCGCATCGGTCGTGGCCCTGGGGGTTTCTCCGGACGGCGCCAATATTAATGTCAATTGCGGCTCCACCAGCCCGGAACGGCTGCGGCGTGCCGTCGTCGCACACGGGGCTGCTGCCGGCCTTGCCTTTGACGGTGACGGTGATCGCCTCATAGCCGTGGACGAGCGGGGTGCCCTGGTGGACGGTGACGCCATTATGGCTATATGCGCCGTCTATCTCAAGGAGAAAAACATGCTTCCCGGCAATACCCTTGTGTCTACGGTAATGAGCAACGGCGGGCTGGATCTGCTTGCCGCGCAGCGGGGTTTCAATATATTGCGCACCCGTGTAGGCGATCGCTATGTACTGGAGGAGATGCAGAGAGGCGGCTACCAGCTGGGAGGGGAGCAGTCGGGACATATCATCTTTTCCCGCTACCTTCCCACCGGGGACGGCCTTTTAACCTCCCTGCAGCTGCTTAAAATAATGGTGGAAACGGGACAACCCCTCTCCCGGCTTGCCTCGATCCTCAGCCGCCTTCCCCAGCTGCTGGTCAACTGCCGCGTCAGGCAGTTGGACGGCTGGGAAAAGAACGGGCGCGTCGCCCAGTGCATCGCCAGGGCAGAGGAGCGTTCCGGTGTGAGCCGGATACTGGTGCGGGCTTCGGGTACAGAACCGCTCCTCCGCATCATGCTGGAAGGAGAAAAAGAAGAGCTTCTGCAGGAGATCTCCCGGGAGCTGTCCACTGTTGCAACGGAAGAACTGGGTCAGGCATAGTATGGCGATAAATCAAAAGAAACCGGAGGAGAGTTCATGTGCGGTATTGTTGGGTACATAGGGGCAAAGGGTGCCTATCCCATCCTGATGGACGGTTTAAAAAAACTGGAATACCGGGGCTACGACTCTGCCGGCGTGGCTATCCTCTGCCCGGCGGGCCTGCAAATTGAAAAAGCCCAGGGCGAGATTTCCGTGCTGGAGGTGAGGCTGGGCGGCAACTTCCCTGCGGGCAGCATCGGCATTGGCCATACCCGCTGGGCTACCCACGGTGCTCCTTCCGATATAAATGCCCATCCCCACTATGGATGTTCGCGGGAATTTGCCGTGGTACACAACGGTATTATCGAAAATTACCTGGGACTGCGCCATTGGCTGCAGGAGGAGGGGCACCGCTTCTCCTCGGAAACGGACACGGAGGTGCTGGTCCACCTGGTGGAGCATTACTATGAAGGGGACCTGCTTGAGGCGGTCTTGCAAGCGGTGCGGAAAGTGGAAGGTTCTTTTGCCGTAGTGGCTATTTGCGCGCGGGAAAGGGATAAACTGGTCTGCGCCCGTAAAGACAGCCCCCTGGTGATTGGCCTGGGTGAAGGGGAAAATTATATTGCTTCTGATGTGCCTGCTTTTTTAAAGCGGACGCGCCGCACCTATATCCTTGAAGACGGGGAACTGGCCGTTGTTACCGCCTCTGACGTACGAGTATTTTCCGGCAACGGGCATCCTATCCGGAAAGAGGTTAATGAAATTACCTGGGACGCCGGCGAAGCGGAAAAGGGCGGCTACCCGCACTTCATGATCAAAGAGATTATCGAACAACCCCGTGCCCTGCGCGATACCATGCGGGGCCGCTTAAGCGACGGGGGGCGGGATAT
>DMPF01000147.1 GCA_003456095.1 Bacillota bacterium | reverse complement strand
GGGACGGTTCTTCTGTGTTATCACCGGCTTCAGGGAACACAGAAGAACCGTCCCTCCGTGTTGGAAGAGGTGGAGGAGCTGTCAGAAAACAAGCTAAGGACAGAACTGTTTGATTACCATCTCCCCTGGGAATTGATCGCCCAGCAGCCGGTTACACCCAGGGACACCTCCCGTCTGCTTGTAATGGATCGGAGCAGCGAGGAGGTGAGTGAAACCGTTTTCAGCGCGGTGGTAAATTGGCTTGAGCCCGGCGATGTGTTGGTTATTAATGATACCAGGGTAATGAAGGCCAGGCTGTTTGCTAAAAAGCCCAGCGGCGGCAAGGTGGAGATTTTACTGCTCCACCCCCTTGGTGATAGCCGCTGGGAAGCACTGCTTAAGCCTTACCCAAAGGGTGGGATTTTATTCTTAGGCGATGGCATGCCCGTGCAGATCATGGAGAATACGGGGCGTAACACTTTTGTCCTGCAATTCCCAACCCCTGAAGCTGCCGTGGCTGCCATGGAAAAATGGGGAAAGACCCCGTTGCCTCCCTATATAAAGGCGCCTCTGGCTGACCAGGACCGCTACCAGACTGTCTTGGCCAGGACAGACGGCTCATCCGCAGCCCCGACGGCGGCGCTCCATTTCACCGCGGCACTCTTGCAGATGGTCCGGCATAAAGGAGTGAAGGTTGTCAATTTTACGTTGCATATGGGGGTGGGCAGCTTTAGGCCCATAAAAACGGAATACGTAGTTGATCATGATTTACCGCCGGAATATTACTATTTGCCCGAAGAAACGGTGGCAGCGGTTGCACAGGCAAAACGGCAGGGAAAAAGGGTGGTGGCCTGCGGTACAGACGCTGTGCGAGCTCTGGAAAGTGCGGCACTGCAAGAATTCAAGCCCGGTTCGGGTTGGACGGAGCTGTTTATTCAACCTGGTTACCGGTTTCAGGTAGTGGACCGTCTCATTACCAACCTGCACATTCCATGCTCATCCCATCTGGTTCTTGTTTCCGCTTTTGCCTCCCGGGAGTTTGTCCTGCAAGCCTATGCCTATGCTGTCAGGGAAAAATTCCGTTTCCTCAGTTTTGGCGACGCAACTTTAATAATCTGACAAACAACACAAAAGAACCGTCCCCGTGCGTTAGATCACTTTTACACCTAGGGTTTTTTCCATCTCCTTTAAGGCAAACGCTTGGGCATCCCCGTCAAAAGAGGCCACACAGTTTTTTCTGACGGTTACATCATAATACCGCGTGCGCGCATCGGCCGCTGTATAGAGCACGCAAATCTGCGTGCAGACACCCGCCAGTTCCAATTCTGTGACACCCAGTTCCCGCAGCGTCAAATCGAGATCAGTGGCATAAAAGGCGCTGTAGCGCCGCTTGTAAATGCGATACTCCCCTTCCCGGGGCGCCAGTTCATCCACGATCTCGCTGCCCCACTCCCCGGCCAGGCAGTGTGGCGGAAACATCCTGAATTCCGCATCCTGAGGCAGGTGCCTGTCCATGATATAGATAACCGGGTCTCCCGCGGCGCGCCATTTAGCCAGGCGGGAAGACACATTTTTTCTGATTTCCGCCGTTTCGCCGATGCAAAGACTACCTTCTTTCTCCAAAAAATCCTTTAACATATCGATGATCAACAACGCTTTTTTGGCCATGGCCAGACCTCCATAAAATAATACTCACTGAAAAATAATATTCACTGACCTTACAATATCATTTTCACAGCTGCGTGGCAATTTTTTTAAAATTGCCGTTACCTGTAGGGGGCGAATGATCATTCGCTTCTGCAACAATAATTATTTGATATTGTGTTTTTATTTTGGATGTGCTATTATAATGGCAGTGTTAAAAAGATTAGAAACTGAACAATCTTTAGGCCTCTGCTTTAAAGTTGTTTCATGTTTTCTGCTTTTTGACTCAAACAACATTTAGGGAGGCCTATTTAATGCAAGGCAAAGTCAAGTGGTTTAATGCGGAGAAAGGTTACGGGTTTATTCAAAGCAATGACGGCGGGGATGTGTTTGTGCATTTTTCCGCCATCCAGCAAGAGGGGTTCAAGGCCCTGCAAGAAGGGCAAGCTGTTGAATTTGACGTGGTTGACGGCAACCGCGGTCCCCAGGCTGCCAATGTGGTTCCCCGCTAACTGTAGCAAAAACAAAGAGCATTAACTGTGCTATTGTTTAAGTTAAGCAGGTAAGCAAACATGAACAGCTCTGTTATTTTGACAGGGCTGTTCATGTTTTTTTTGGAAGTATCTGCTTAGGCTTCAAAAGGGGTGCAGGGTTGCTTTTGAACGGCCTTCAGGTTCGATCAATTGCAGGGAACGGCTGCGGCGGGGCAAGTGCCCTGCCCGCAGCCGTTCCGCAAAGCTAAGCAGATCTTTTATTGACAGGCGGGGGTACTTGCGGTAAGCTAAAACAAGAAGGAATTAATGCTCCCGTCTTGCTGGGAAGGGATGATTGCGTGATGGCTTATAAACTGATTGCGCTTGATCTTGATGATACTCTCCTCAACGCCGAGTCTGAAATATCGCCCCGCAACAGGGAGGCCATTTGCCGTGTTGTGGAATGGGGTATCAGCGTAACCATTGCCACGGGGCGCATGTATCGTACCGCGCTGCGCTATGCCCGTGAATTGGCGATCAACCTGCCCCTGATCCTCTACCAAGGTGCCATGATCCGTGAGGCCGGCAGCGGTGCCATACTTCGTTACCGTCCCGTTCCCAGGGACCTAACCGTGGATGTTCTGCGGCTTGCCGCTGCGGAAAATTATCATATCAATCTCTATATTGACGATCAAATCTACGTAGGGCAGGAAACAGGGGAATCCCGTTATTATCAGACCATTGCCCCTATCCCCGTGCAGCCGGTGGGAGACCTCTGTGCCTTTTTGGCGCAACAGGCGGTGGAGCCGACCAAGTTGTCCATCATCAACCTTGATGGGCGTTTACAGGATTTGGAGCTATTCCTGAAAAGCAACTATGCGGGGCGGCTGACTGTACTGCAGTCACGCCCTCACTTTCTGGAGATAACCAGCGTGGAGGCGACCAAGGGCCAGGCGCTTCAGCATCTGGGAGAACTGCAGAATATCCGGCTTGATGAAATTGTGGCCATTGGGGACAGCTATAATGATATTGATATGCTTCAGTTAGCCGGTATGGGCGTAGCCATGGCCAATGCTCCTGCCGCGGTAAAAGAAGCTGCTGATGTAATCACCGCATCCAATCTGGAAGATGGGGTAGCCATTTTTTTGGAGCGCTATATCCTGAATGGACAGAGTGGGCATTAAAAGACAAGGGACGCCATTTTTAGTTCCGCATACCTGTCCGTAACTAAACTTCTTACAAGTTAAGTTGGTGATTGCCTTGTTTAAAGGAAGGTTTGTGCTCATCACCGGCTTTTCCGGTGCCGGCAAGAGCTGTGCACTGCACAGCTTTGAAGATCTGGGTTATTTTTCCATGGATAACCTGCCCCCAGCCCTTATCCCAAAATTTGCCGAGCTGTGTATCCAGTCAGCCGGTAAGCTCAGCTGTGTGGCCTTGGTCTGTGACATCAGGGGCGGGGAGTTGTTTCACGGACTTTTTGAAGCCCTGGACCGATTGGAGGAGATGGGCTTTAATTATGAGGTTCTCTTTCTCGATGCCTCAAGTGAGGAGTTGGTGCGGCGTTTTAAGGAAACGCGCCGGCGGCATCCTCTCGCCGAACGGGGCACCATCATCGCGGCAATTCAGGAAGAAAAGAAGCTCCTGGAGAATATCCGCGGTAAAGCAGATATGCTCATCGATACCAGCGAACTGGCCCCGGCAGACTTACGGGAAAAGATAAACCGCTTCTATGCCCCCAAGAAATGGGAGAAGAATATCCTGCTTACGATTATCTCCTTCGGTTACAAGTACGGCCTGCCCATTGACGCCGATCTTGTTTTTGATGTGCGTTTTCTGCCCAATCCCCATTACGTTGATTCCCTGCGGTCCTTAAACGGCACGGACCCCGCGGTGAAACAGTACGTGCTTAAATGGGCCATAACCCACCGTTTCTACCAAAAACTGGTTGATATAATCGTATTTTTAATTCCATGTTATATTAAAGAAGGCAAACCGCAACTTGCCATTGCCGTGGGTTGTACCGGCGGCAAACACCGCTCTGTTGTGCTGGCCAACGAGCTCTTGCAGCTGCTAAAGGATAAAGGTTACAATGTCCGTGTCGAGCACCGCGATATGTTAAAACCTTAAACATATACCGCAAATATTCGCGGCGAACATACGCCGTAAACTGCGCCGGCCGCCGCATAGGGTGCGTTGACCGGGGTTTTGCAGGAGGAACGACCTTGTCTTCTTATACCCGCCAGGTTAAAGAGGAACTGGCTAGATATCCCGTCGCAAGCCAATGCTGCGCTCGTGCCGAGCTGCGGGCGCTGTTGGAGATGCGCGGCGAACTGGTGATTGGTGCCCAGTCCCAGCGCATTATTTTGCAGACGGAAAATGCCGCCGCGGCAAGGCGCATCTTCTCCCTCTTTAAGTACTGCTTCAACCTGACGCCACAAATTCGCTCCGTCAGCAAGCGTACTCTGCATAAAAGAAACGCCTTCGCTGTGCAGGTCTGCGGCAATAAGGCTGCATTCCTTGTGTTGCAGGACTTGGGTTTTCTGGCTATTGACACCCCCGGGGGAAAATATCTGCTATACCGGCAGGAGGGGGGGCCGAAGAAGTCGTGCTGCTCCCGTGCCTACCTGCGGGGCGCTTTCCTGGCGAGCGGCTCCCTGAATAATCCCAGGCGTGGTTACCACCTGGAGGTTATCTCTCCCTGTGAAGACTATGCCCGCACCATTACCGAAATAATGGCGGCCTTTGGCCTGCCGGCACGCTTTTTCCCGCGCAAAGACAAACAGGTTGTCTATATTAAAGAAGGAGAAAAGATCAGCGAATTTTTGCGTATTATTGCCGCCCACAGCGGGTTGCTCCGCTTTGAGGATATCCGTGTGCTTAAAGGGATGCGCAATACGATTAACCGCCTTGTTAATTGTGAAACAGCCAACCTCACCCGGACGGCGCTGGCAGCCCACGCGCAGCTTTCCAATATCAGGATTATTGCCGAACTGATCGGTCTGGAAAAGATTTCTTCTCCGCTGCGGGAAATGGCCGGGCTGCGCCTGCGTTATCCGGAAGCCACTTTGCAGGAACTGGGTGGGCTGGCTGACCCTCCGCTGAGTAAATCCACGGTCAATCATCGCCTGCGCCGCCTCAATGCCCTTGCCCATAAAATAAGGCATGAAGCGGGGACGTAAGCCGTGGTGTAAGGATAAATCGGAGCCTGCAGGTATTTTAAGAAAAGCGTTGAATATTTATAGTATGCGGTTTTGAATAATCTTCCGGACAGTCAGGAGACGGGGCCATGACGATGAATTTTGAGTTGAAGCTGACCCAATCTCCCCGCATGATCATAACTCAGGAACTGCGCCAGTCCATTGCTCTGCTGCAGCTTTCTGTGTATGAACTGCTGGATTGCATTCAGGAAGAACTGACTGCCAACCCCTTGCTGGAGATTGCGGAAGCTAACGGGGATGCGCCTGCTTTGCCGGACACAGGAAAGGAAGAGCGGGTCGCGGCTGATCATTACCCGGAAACGGAAACGGAAACAGAGGCGGGTATTGTGAGCATTTATGATATTGGCGCCGTCAATTATCCGGACGATGCGGAATTTGCGTTTGCTTATCTTCCTATGGAGCCTCGCTATGAGCGGAAAACCAGTTTTTTGGAGAACTGCTTATCCCGGGAGAAGACCCTTTACGACCACCTCTCCTTGCAGCTGAAAATTTCGTCAGCCAGCGAATCCAGGCAGCTTATCGGCGAGTATCTTATTGGCAATCTTGATGCCAACGGCTACCTCCAGGGAGACCCGGATGAGCATGCCCGCCATCTGGGAATTTCACCGCAGGAGATATGGGAGCTGCTTAACCTGATCCAATCTTTTGATCCTCCCGGGGTGGGGGCCTGCACGCTGCAGGAGTGCCTGATGCTCCAGCTTCGCTATGGCGCTGCCGCTCCCCCTCCCCATGCGGAAAAGATAATTGCCCGTTACCTGCCCGAACTGGCTGCGGGGAAATACCGCCGCATTGCCCACAAACTGGGTATCTCCCTTGAAGAATTGCAGTATGCCCGGGCCTTTATCCGCCGTCTCAATCCCAAGCCGGGGGCCTGTTTTGGAGACGGTACGGAGGTGGGCTTTATCACGCCCGATGTTGTCGTGGAGAAAATTGATGGGCAGTATGTGGTTGCAAGCAGCGGCCATCTTCCCCGGCTGGTGGTCAATTCTTTCTACCGCAGTATGCTGCGCCAGAGCGGCGACGCGGACGTACGCGGCTTTATCAAAAAAAATCTGGAGGGTGCCCGCTGGTTTATTAAAAGTGTGGAGCATCGCAAAAAGGTAATTTACCAGGTTGCTATGGAGATTGTACGGGTGCAGGAACCATTTTTAGCAAAGGGTCTGCATCATCTAAAACCCCTTACCCTCAAGGCCGTTGCCGTCGCCATCGGCGTCCACGAATCGACGGTCAGCCGGGCTGCGACAAATAAGTACATGCAGACGCCGCGCGGCCTTTTCCCCATGAAATTTTTCTTTCCCGGCAGTGTGGATGGGGATGGGGGCGCTTTATACGCCAGCGCCAGTATCAAGCAGGCGCTGCGTGAGCTTATTGAAAACGAGGATTCGGCCGGACCACTGAGTGATCGCCAACTTATGGAGAGGTTGTGTCGTCAGGGGATTAAAATCTCCCGGCGCACGGTGACAAAATACCGGGAAGAACTGGAGATTCCAGCTTCATTCAGGCGCCGTTCCCTATCCTGAAAATAGCTTTCTGCAAACTCCTGAATTCTGAATGCCTGAATGGTAACGCCTAAAAAGCTAAATGGGTCAAAAAAAGTCCCACCAGGGGCTTTTTTTGACCCATTTTTCATAGTATAATAACGATGGAAGGAGTTAGGCAAATTATGGGACAAATACCTGGAGAGGAATACCTGCGCCTGATCGTTCCAGAACTGCCGGAGTTGCTCCTTGACCGCTACCGGCTGCTGCGGCGGATCAGCTTTGCCTCGCCGGCGGGCCGGCGCAGCCTGGCTGCCTATTTCCGGATCGGGGAAAAGGTATTGCGCAGGGAACTGGATATTCTGCGGGAACAGGGGCTTATTTGCGTTGGACAGCGGGGTATTGGCCTGACGCCGGCAGGTGAAGCGCTGGTGACGGCAATTACTCCCTCTTTGAAGTTGCTCCTGGGTATCAATATTATGGAAAGGGAGCTGCTCAAGCTCTTACAGGTAAAGCGGGTCAGCATCGTTCCGGGAGACTTGGAAAAGGATGAAGTAGTGCTGCTGGAAATGGGACGGGCGGCGGCAAAAATCCTGCGGGAATGCCTGAAACCGGGGGTTGTGCTTGCCGTTTCCGGAGGGATGTCCTGTGCCGCTGTGGCCGACATGCTTCCGGATCTGCCGGCGCCGCCCGGCATAACCGTGGTCCCCGTTCGCGGCGGACTTGGCGAAGAGGTGGATTACCAGGCCAACAATATTGCCGCCCGGGTGGCACGGAAATTAAAAGCGGCTTACCGCCTGCTGCATCTTCCCGACTCTCTCAGCCAGGAAGCGCTGGAGATGCTGCTGCACGAAGAAAAGATCTCCGAGGTTCTGAAGCTGATCAACTCCGCCAGCGTCCTGCTGCACGGTATCGGTACTGCCGGGGATATGGCCAGGCGCCGCGGGGCGGATGAGGAAGAGATCAGGAAGTTGGAGGCCAGGGGGGCGGTGGGAGAAGTATTCGGTTTTTTCTATGATTTGCAGGGGGAGATTGTGGATTATATTCCCAGCCTCGGTCTTTACCTGGAGGATATGAGTAATCGTGTGGAGAATGTCATTGTGGTGGCTGGCGGACGGAAGAAAGCAAAAGCGATCATTGCAGTGGTGGGAAACCATCCCCGCGATCATCTGGTGCTTGATGAGGGCGCGGCTCACAGCATTATGGAGATTGGCGGTATTGACGTTCCCGGGGAGATCTACCCATGACAGGAGGGAACGGTCTTGACCGTTTAAGCTCTAGTGATAAAAAAGTGAATTGAAGATCATATTAAGGAGGCAGATATTATGGCGGTAAAGGTAGGGATCAACGGTTTTGGCCGTGTGGCCAAGGCCTGCCTGCGGGCCTCGTTAACCCATCCCGGTGTGGAGGTGGTGGCGGTCAACAGCATCCGAGATCCAAAGCATCTGGCCCATCTGCTCAAATATGATTCGGTTTACGGCATTCTGGATGCACAGGTGGAGGCACAGGGGCAGGCTCTTCATGTCAATGGTCAGGAGATCAGGATTTTGGCGCAGCGGGATCCTTCCCTTTTGCCTTGGGGGGAGGCAGATGCTGCCGTGGTGCTGGAGGCCACGGGCGTTTTTAACCGGCGGGCAGAGGCGGCGAAACACCTGGACGGGGGAGCCAAAAAAGTTATTATTACCGCCCCGGGTAAAGAAGTGGAGCTTACCGTGGTGATGGGGGTCAATGAAGGGGATTACGATCCCGGTCAGCACCATGTAGTTTCTAACGCCTCCTGCACCACCAATTGTCTTGCTATTGTCTGTAAGGTTCTGCAACAGCAGTTTGGCATCAGGCGCGGTTTAATGACCACTGTCCATTCCTATACCAATGACCAGCGGCTGCTTGATATTACCCACAGCGATCTACGGCGTGCCCGTGCTGCCGGCGTTTCCATGATTCCCACTACCACCGGGGCGGCCTGCAGTGTGGCCCTTGTCCTGCCGGAACTGCAGGGGAAGATTAACGGCATCTCCGTGCGTGTGCCTACCGCTGCCGTATCGCTCGTTGATCTGGTGGTTGAACTGGAGCGCGATGTCTCAGCCGAGGCGGTAAACGCTGCCTTCAGTGAAGCCGCCGCCGGCAGTCTCCGCGGCTTGCTGGGGCTCTCCTTTGAGCCGCTGGTTTCCGTTGACTATACGCAAAATTCAGCCTCCGCAGTGGTCGATGCCCTCTCCACCATGGTAGTGGATGGGCGAATGGTTAAAGTGCTGGCATGGTACGACAATGAGTGGGGTTATGCCATGCGTGTTCTGGATCTGGCAGCTTGGATTGGGGAAAAAGGTTTATAAAAATACTTGTTTGAACTATTGGCGATCAGGGGTGGATTTACATTGGATAAACTGACTGTTAAAGATGTCCCTGTGCAGGGGAAAAAAGTGCTGCTGCGCGTTGATTTCAATGTTCCCCTGGATGAGGATGGCAGAGTACTGGACGACAGCAAAATTCGCGCTTCTCTTCCTACACTGGATTATCTGCTGGCGAAGGAAGCCCGGGTAATGCTGGTTTCCCATTTGGGGCGCCCCAAGGGCAAGGTTGTGGAAAAAATGCGCATGGATCCCGTAGCACGCCGCTTGGCCCAACTCCTTGGACGGAAGGTGGAAAAATGCGACTATATCACCGGCCCGGAGGTACAGGCAGCGCTACGCAACCTTTCGCCCGGTGCCGTGCTTATGCTGGAAAATGTACGCTTTGATCCCCGTGAGGAGAAAAATGATCCTGCCTTTGCTGCCGCGCTGGCCGAATTGGCCGAGCTTTATGTGAACGATGCTTTCGGCGCGGCGCACCGGGCCCACGCCTCCACCAGCGGCATTGCTGCCTACCTGCCCGCTGTGGCCGGCCTGCTTATGCACAAGGAGATCCGCTACCTGAGTAAAAGCCGGGATAATCCCCTCTTTCCGCTGGTCGTGATCATGGGGGGAAAAAAGGTCGCTGATAAAATTGGTGTGATCCGCCATTTTCTTCCCTTTGAGTGTTCTGTTCTACTTGGCGGCGCCATGGCAAACACTTTTTTAAAAGCCAGGGGGTTTTCCATGGGCAGTTCCCTGTGTGAAGACGACAAGTTGGAGCTAGCCCGGCATATTCTGGAGGAAGCGGACCGCAGCCCGGCACAGCTGCTGCTGCCCGTGGATGTTTATGTGGTGGAAGAACTACGCCGGCACAGCCCGCACCAGGTTAAAGGGGTGGATAAGATTCCCCCGGGCTGGAGTGCGGTGGATATCGGCCCACAGACGGTAAAAAACTTCCGGGAGGTCATTGCCAAGGCGAAGATGATTCTCTGGAACGGACCTCTTGGTGCCTATGAGTTTCCTCCCTTCCACTGGGGCACGGAGATGGTGGCACGTGCTGTGGCCGCGACCGCCGCGGAATCGATTATCGGAGGAGGGGATATTGTAGCGGCAATGGAAAAACTGGATTTAAGCGGGCAGGTTACCCATATCTCCACCGGAGGCGGAGCTGTGCTTAATTTCTGGGAGGGGAAAGAGCTCCCCGGCCTGACGGCATTGCCGGAACGGAGTGTAACGCAGGCTTCCAGCCCGTAGCGCCGGCTTCCAGCCGGCGTAGTGAAAGCGCAAGTTTCAGCCCGTGTTGCAGGCTTCCAGCCTGCAAAATTTGCAGTAGATGAGAGGAGCCGATGGCGGGGATGAGACAGCCTCTGGTAATCGCCAATTGGAAGATGAATATGACTCTCTCCGAAACGGAGGAGTTTGTGCGCCGTTTTGCCCAGGAAGATATGGGGAGCAGCAGCGTGGAGATGGTTATCTGCGCTCCTTTTATTGCCCTCAGCCTTCTTGGAACCCTGCTGCAGCAGACTTCCCTGCTCCTGGGAGCGCAAAACATGCACTGGGAGAAGGAAGGAGCCTTCACCGGGGAGATTTCACCGTTGATGCTGCGCGAAATTGGCGTGTGCTTTGTTATAGCAGGCCATTCGGAGCGGCGTATTCAATTTGGGGAGACAGACGGGCAGGTGGCCAGGAAGGTGGCCGCCGCTTTTGCCTTTGGCCTTATCCCCATTCTTTGCGTCGGTGAAAACGATGAAGAACGACTTACCGGCAAAACGGAAGCAGTGATCCAAAGGCAGCTGCTGGCGGCCGTGTCGGCGATGGAGCAGGAGCAGGAGCGGCACAAGCTGATCGTTGCCTATGAGCCCGTTTGGGCAATCGGCACCGGAACTCCGGCCCATTCCGGGGATGCCGCCGCCGCTGCCGCCTTTATACGCAGCTTGCTTCATGAAAAATGGGGAGAAAGGGCGGTGGATGTACGTATCCTCTATGGCGGCAGCGTCAACCCGGAAAATATCACCGCATATACGGGCAGGCCGGAGATCGACGGGGCGCTGGTGGGCAACAGCAGTCTCAAACCCGCTTCCTATGCGGCAATGGTCCGGGCTGTGGCTGCGGGGAGGGGAGATTAGGTTGCCGGATAATGGGGTTAAATTTTTGATTCTGATCATTATGGACGGCTGGGGTATAAGGAAAGAGGTAAAAGGTAATGCCATCGCCCAGGCCAATACGCCGGCGATCAACGCTTTAATGGAAAAATATCCCTGCGCCCGTCTGGTTGCCAGTGGAGAGGACGTGGGCCTGCCGGCAGGAACAATGGGCAACTCAGAGGTGGGCCACCTTAACCTGGGAGCAGGGCGTGTTATTTATCAGGATTTGGTAAGGATCGGCAAGGCCATTGCGTCAGGCAGATTTTTTGAAAACGAGGTGCTGCTGCAGGCCATGACGGAAGCGCGGCGCCGCAACAGTGCCCTGCATCTGATGGGGCTGCTCTCTGACGGTAGTGTGCATAGTCATAACAGCCATCTCTATGCACTTTTGGAGATGGCCAGGCAGCAGGGCCTTTCCCGCGTCTACATACATCCGCTGCTGGACGGAAGAGACACCCTCCCTCGCAGTGCGGGCCGCTATCTGCAGGATTTAGAGGCAAAATGCCGGGAAACCGGTATTGGAACCATAGCCAGTATTGCCGGCCGCTACTACGCCATGGATCGGGACAAACGGTGGCCCCGGACGGAAAAAGCCTACCGGGCCTACGTATACGGAGAGGGCGAAGGAGCCCTTGACAGCCAGGATGCCCTGGCCAGGGCATACGAGCGGGGAGAGACGGACGAGTTTGTCCTGCCCACCCTCATAAAAAACGAACGGGGAGAACCCCTGGCGTTGATCCGTGCTGCGGACGTGGTCATTTTCTTTAATTTCCGCGCGGACCGGGCCCGCCAGATCAGCTATGCCTTTACCGATCAGGAATTTATACCTTTCCGCAGGGGTGAGCGGCCTCCCTTTCCCTATTACGTCACCTTTACGGAGTATGCGGCAGACCTCGCCGCTCATGTGGTTTTCNCCACAGTGGANGAGAGGGATACGCTGGGGGAGGTGATCGCTGGCTGCGGGCTCAGGCAGCTGCGTATTTCCGAAACGGAAAAGTACGCCCATGTTACCTATTTTTTCAGTGGGGG
>DMPF01000050.1:2447-2965 GCA_003456095.1 Bacillota bacterium | reverse complement strand
TGGCAGCTAAAGAAATACGTTTTCGTGAAGAAGCTCGTCATGCCCTGGAGAGGGGCGTGGATAAACTGGCTGATACCGTGAAGGTTACCCTCGGTCCCAAAGGCCGCAACGTGGTTTTGGATAAGAAATTTGGTTCCCCGCAGATCACCAATGACGGAGTTACCATTGCCCGGGAAATTGAATTATCTGATCCATTTGAAAATATGGGTGCGCAGCTCGTCAAAGAAGTTGCCAACAAGACCCAAGACGTGGCCGGAGACGGCACCACCAGCGCAACGATTTTAGCCCAGGCGATTATTAAGCAGGGCATTAAAAATGTAACCGCCGGCACCAATCCCATGCTGATGAAGCGTGGTATTGATAAGTCCGTGGAAAGGGTGCTGGAACATATCAAAAGCCAGAGTAAACCGGTGGAAAGCCGCGAAGCAATCGCCCAGGTGGCTTCCATATCTGCTGACAGTGAAGATATCGGCAATCTGATCGCCGATGCCATGGAAAAAGTGGGCAAAGACGGTGTT
>DMPF01000050.1:0-2156 GCA_003456095.1 Bacillota bacterium | reverse complement strand
ACTGATTGCCGAAGCGATGGACAAAGTGGGCAAAGACGGTGTTATCACTGTGGAAGAATCAAAGGGTTTTCTTACGGACTTGAAGGTAGTAGAGGGGATGCAGTTCGATCGCGGTTATATCTCTCCCTACATGGTTACAGATACGGAAAAAATGGAAGCGGTGTTGGATGAACCGATGGTCCTGCTTACAGACCGCAAGATCAGCAACATTCACGATATTCTCCCCTTGCTGGAGAAGATTGTGCAGCGGGGCAAGCCCTTACTGCTGGTTGCCGAGGATGTTGAAGGGGAAGCGCTGGCCACCCTCGTCGTGAACAAGATTCGCGGCACCTTCGTCTGTGTGGCTGTTAAGGCGCCTGGCTTTGGTGACCGCCGTAAAGCCATGCTGCAGGATATTGCCGTTTTGACCGGCGGGCAAGTTGTCTCCGAGGATCTGGGTATTGATATGAAGAATGTGGATATCAGCATGCTTGGCAAGGCCCGCCAGGTTATTATCGGCAAGGATGAAACCATTATCGTGGACGGGGCCGGCTCCCAGGACGAAATTAAAAAGCGTATCAGCCAGCTCCGTGTCCAGATTGAAGACACCACATCCGATTTCGATCGGGAAAAACTGCAGGAGCGGCTGGCCAAGCTTGCCGGTGGTGTGGCTGTGATAGAGGTGGGAGCGGCTACGGAAACGGAGATGAAGGAAAAGAAATTGCGTATTGAGGATGCCCTTTCTGCTACCCGTGCCGCTGTCGAGGAAGGCATAGTGCCCGGTGGGGGTGTAGCTTACCTTAATGCTATTGATGCAATCAGAGATTTTAGCATGCCTGGGGACGAGGGTGTCGGCGTGACCATTGTACGGCGGGCCCTGGAGGAACCGCTGCGCCGCATTGCCGAGAATGCCGGGGAAGAAGGCTCCATTGTAGTGGAGAAGGTAAAGGCCATGGCGAACGGCATGGGATTCAATGCCCTTACCGGTGAATATGTGCAGATGATGGGTGCCGGCATCGTCGATCCGGCCAAAGTGGTGCGTTCGGCCATCCAGAACGCAGCCAGCATTGCCTCTCTCTTCCTCACCACGGAAGCAGTAGTGGCGGAGAAGCCGGATGAAAACAAGAAGATGATGCCCCCTGGCATGGGCGGCATGGGCGATATGGGAATGTAACAATAAAAATTCTGAAGAAAAACCGGGAGATTTTCTCCCGGTTTTTTTATCCTTACGTAGAGGAAATAGGAGAGTTTTGACGAAATAGAGTAGGCGTAAATGTTGGAAAGGGGCAGCTAATCAAAAGGATGAAAACAACGGAAAAAGTAATAATTCTTGATTTCGGTGGTCAATATACCCAATTGATTGCGCGGCGGGTGCGGGAGCTGAAAGTTTATTGTGAGATTATGCCTTATAATGTTAGTTATGCTGAGCTGCGTGCGGCTGCCCCTGATGCTTTAATCCTTTCCGGCGGTTCGGCCAGTGTCTATGCGCCGGGGGCGCCCCGCTGTGATATCCGTTTTTATGAGCTTGCTGTCCCTGTTCTGGGAATTTGCTACGGCATGCAGCTTATGGCCGCTGATTTGGGAGGTATGGTCCAGGAGGGGCTATATCAGGAATATGGTAAAACCAATCTTTATGTGCGGGAAAACAGTGAACTGCTGACCGGTGTGGATGAGGAGTTTACAGCCTGGATGAGCCATGGTGATCAGGTCGCGGCAGCACCTCCCGGATTTACTGTTATCGCCGGGAGCAACAATACTGCCATAGCGGGGATGGCAGAACCGAAACGCAAATTTTTCGGCTTGCAGTTCCATCCGGAAGTAATACACACTCCCAAGGGAAAACTAATTTTGTCTAACTTTCTAGGGCGCATTTGCGCTTTTAGCGGCAACTGGACTATGGAAAATTTCGTTGAAAGCAGTGCGGCGGAAATAAGAGGAATGATTGGACCAACAGAAAAAGTTGTCTGCGGCCTCAGCGGTGGCGTAGACTCTGCGGTGGCGGCGGCACTGGTGCACCAAGCGATCGGTGAGCGGTTGGTTTGCATTTTTGTTGATCACGGGTTGTTACGCAAGGGTGAAAAGGACGCGGTTATCGATACTTTCCGCCGCAACCTTAATATGAACCTGATTGCTGTGGATGCGGGGGGAGAATTCCTTAATCTGCTGCGCGGGGTTAC
>DMPF01000088.1 GCA_003456095.1 Bacillota bacterium | reverse complement strand
CTTACGTAAATTTATATACTTTTATTCATTCTAAAAAAACTAAAAAAATGATGAAAGGAGTATGAAAATGAGATGGCTAAAATTCTAATCCTCTATTACAGCCGTACAGGCAACACGCGGCAAATGGCCGAAGCGGTAGCAGAAGGGGCCAGGCAGGCGGGTGCGGAGACAACTGTTTGCGCTGTGGAGCAATGCGCTCTTGAGCAGCTATTGGAGCACGACGGCATCATTGCTGGCTCTCCTACCTACTACGGTATCGTAGCCGGCGCCTTCAAGAATTTTTTTGATCACAGCGTAAAGTACCATGGCAAATTGGAAGGAAAGGTTGGAGGAGCTTTTGCCAGTTCCGGTGTATTTGGAGGAGGCAGCGAAACCACTGCCCTCAGCATCCTGCAGATGATGCTCGTCCACGGCATGATCGTGCAGGGCCGGCCCAGCGGCAGCCACTATGGCGTGGTAGCTGTGCAGGCGCCTGACGAAAGGGCACGTCAGGAATGCCGCCAGCTGGGAGAAAGGGTGACACAACTGGCCGCCAAGCTATTCGGCTAGTGTTTGACATTTATAGCGCGTGGTGTTATCATTTAGCTGTGTAACAGATAACGATGCGCCCGTAGTGAAAGGGATATCACGCAGGCCTCCGGAGCCTGAAGTCGGGGTTCGAATCCCTGCGGGCGCACCATTATTATTGTATATTTTTTTTATTAGATTTACTATTGGTTGTAGTAAATGGTTAAGTTAAAGGAGTGCCAAGTTATGAATAACCGGGGTCCTGCTGTGCGTACCGCACCCGCCACAGCCGCCGCCCCAGTCGGAACGGGCCAGGATATAGTTGTTCACTCCTGCAAACACCAGCACCATCAACAAGATGATAATCACGTAGTCTTTTATGGTAACACTTAATTTCTGCCGATAACAACTTCCCTTGTCCTGTTGTCCCAGCGGATTGGTTCGTCAAGGGCAACAGCCAGAAAACGCAGCGGGATCATCAGACGCCTGTTCAGATAAACTAAGGGGGCGTCAAGTGCTACAGAACGTCCATTGATACGGGCATCTATTTTCCCTGGATACAGACTGATCACCGTTGCCCCTCTCTTGATTACTGCCTCCCCCGTAAAGTTGTCCCAGCTAACCTGGGCTTGCAGTGCTGTTGAAACATCCCGCAAGGGCACAAATGTTTTGCCGCCAGCTAAAAAGGGCGGTGTTTCTGTTTTCAGTAGTTGCCCGCGTATATATACCCGCACTCCCTCCCGATCTGCCTGCTGCTCCCTTGCGTGCTCCGGCTCTTTCCCATTCACCGTATCACTCACTCTTAGCAGATAACTCTTTTCCCGGAACAACCCGGATTGGTCAAAAACCTGTACGGTAAAGGAGTATTCGCCTTCTTCCGGAACGGTACCGCTGATAACCCCATTTTTATGCAGTATTAAATTCCGGGGTAATTTTCCTGTAAGCAGCGACCAGCTAAAGGGAGGTTCGCCGCCGCTTGCCTCCAGTTGCAACAAACTGGATCTGCCCGGTATCAGAACGGGCAACTCCTCCGTAACAATATGGATTACACCTATGTCTGCAACACGCAAAGTCAGTGTCTTTGCATCACTATGGCCGGCGCCGTCCCTGGCTCTTACAGTGAAGCTGAAACTGCCCGCCGCAGTGGGGACACCGGCAACAAAGCCTTCGCCAAGCAGGCTCAACCCCGGTGGCAGGCTGCCGCCTTGCAGGGACCAGCTATACCTGCCGACACCGCCGGCTGCGTGCAGGGTTTCACGGTAAAAACCCAAACGCGAAGCCGTGGGCAGCTCCTCTGTAGTTATTATCAGAGAACCCACTGACAGGGAGAAGGTTCGCGTCGCTGTTTGTCCCAGGTTATCCCGCACCATGACCACGAAAGAAAAACTTCCTGCAGCTGTGGGATGGCCGCTGATGGTGCCTGCCGCGCTTAAAGCCAGCCCCGGCGGCAGGGAACCTGACTGTATGGACCAGGTGTAAGGCGTCTGGCCGTGCAATGCCGCAAGCGTAGCGCTATAGGCGGCATTGAGCTGTGCTTGGGGCAATAAATTAGTGGTGATGATTGGGGTCGTTGCAGCCATTGTTGTAGCCACCAGGGAAAAGGATCTCGATACACTGTTTCCCGTTGTGTGATCGTGAACCCTGACAGTAATTGGAAATGTACCGCTTTCTATTGCAGTACCATGCAGCCTGCCGTCACTGCCAAGGACAATACCCCCTGGCAAACGCCCGCTCCCTGCTGCCAGGGACCAAGTAGGGTTGGTCGCCCCGGTTACGCTTAGAGTGAAATTATAAGGGGTATGAAGATGGGCGACGGGCAGTTCCGTGGTTATGATGCTTAAAGCCCAGGCAACACCTGGTTGAATGCATAGAAACAATAACAATAAACATAAAAAATACAATTTGAACCTGTTGGCTGACAACATATTATGCCCTCGCTTTAAAATAATATTTCTTCCATATCCCGAGACGAGGCTACTCTGAGCAAGGGAAACAGAGGATTGCGCCGGTAAAGTCCAAGTGTCTGTTCATGCATGCTCTCGGAAAAGGCCGCGCTGCAATCTTCAAGCAGCACCACCTTAAAATCATGACACAAAGCATCCATAGCCGTGGCCAGCACACAAAAATTTGTGGAGATGCCGGCTACCGCACAAAAGGTAACTCCCTGTTCATGCAGCGTTTTTTCAAGACCGGTCCGAAAAAAGGCGGAAAAACGTGGTTTGGGGAGCCATATATC
>DMPF01000252.1 GCA_003456095.1 Bacillota bacterium | reverse complement strand
AGAAAAACCGCATCTGTTGGCCCGTAAACTGCAGGAAGAGCTAAAAATATGGGTTGTTGCCGCATCGGATGGCCTCCTGGTTCCGCTGGCCGGATGGGAAGCCGGACAATTAAAGGGCATTTAAAGGGGGGTTAAGATAAAAAAGCAGATGCATATTGAAAGGAAAATGTTTGCAGGTATTTGCCGGCTTGGCCTGATCCTGCCGGAGGGAAATTCTTTGAAAGAAAAGCGGAATATTGTCAAAAGCATTATAGAGCGGCTCCGTCATCGTTTCAACATCTCCATTGCCGAGGTGGAGCGCCACGATGCTTTACGCAGGGCGGGAATTGGTTTTGCTGTTGTCAGTAACGAAAAAAGTCATCTGGAAAAATTGATACACAGCGTAGTAAACCATATTGAACTTGATGGCCGGGTGGAGATTGAATTTATTGAACAGGAAATTCTTTAAAAGCGAATATGGAAGTCTGAAAAAACTTCCGCCACTGCAGATGATTCTACGGTAACATCGGTAACCCGCCCCCGGGGAGCATTTTTTAGTGCAGTAACAAACAGCTCCAGTTTTGCCCTATCTCCCTGAACCATGCATTTAACCCGCCCGTTAGGCGTGTTCTGCACAAATCCCCTCAGCCCCATTTTTCCGGCCAGGTCTTTTACATAGTAACGCATTCCTACGCCTTGCACAATCCCTGTCAAATGGATGCAAAGCAGTTCATCAGCTGTCAAGCCTGTTTCCTCCACAATTATTATTTTGTATAAATACTGTATAAATACTATAATGCCGTCTGACAACTGTCAAGGTTTACCTGTTTATTGACAGCGTAAAATAGTAATAATATAATAAAATCAACAACGGGAAGAAGAGAGTGTTATGTTTAAAGGAGAAGTAGTGCGCAGAGTAAGGGAGGAAAAAGGATACTCGCTTGCGGAGCTGGCGGAGAAAGCAGGTATTTCCTTTTCGTATTTAAGTGAAATAGAAAGGGGCAGCAAAAAGCCATCTATAAAAACTGTGGAAAAACTGACGAGCTTCCTGAACATTTCTCCCGGGGAGCTGGTAGGCAATACAGAACAGGATGGTATCAGCCTTGGCGAACGTGTTCGCCTGCTGCGGCAGGAACGGGGCCTGAGCTTGCAGGAGCTTGCTGAAAGCGCCGGTCTCTCCTATTCGTATATTTGTGAAATCGAAAGAGGCTTGGTTAAACCGTCGCTGCGTGCTTTACGCAAGACTGCCGCTGCGCTAAATGTTCCCGTTAATCAGATTAAGGCTTCCGGCAACTCTTTGGGCGGTAAAATTGCCCGGGTACGGCAGGAGTATGGTCTCAAACAAGTACAGCTGGCAAAGAAAGCCGGAGTGTCAGCGGGGCTGATTGGGCAGATCGAACAGGGAAAGGTGCAGCCGTCCCTGCAGACAGTGGAAAAAATTGCCGGGGCTTTTGGGATCTCTCCCTGCTACTTTATTACCGGGGAAGATGGCATCGAGGATTTTCTGCACCGCCTGACCCCTGAGCTGCGTAAGTTGCTCTTGGAACCGCAGGTGCAAGGGGTACTGAGGGCGCTATGTCATTGCAATGAAAAAGAATTTCGCTTTATCCTGGAATTTATCAGGATCTTCAAGGGGGCGCGTCTCTGTAACTAACAATCCAGTGGATTAACTCCGGACTGGCTAAGGGAAAAGCTGCAGCAATATAATCTGGAAACAAAGGACATTTTCTTTGCTAGCTTAAGCAGTGCGGGGAAGCTGTATATCAGCGAAAAAGAGACAAAAAAGCCGGGTTGATAAAAACCGCCGGAGCGGCAAAGACGACCACTGATTATGTACAGGAGTGTTGCGGTGATGCAAAAATATTTTTCAGTGATCGGTTATGGCAACAGCGGTAAGACGACATTAATAAAGGGTCTGGTAAAAGCATTGAGAACCCGGGGCTATAAAATTGCTGTAGTCAAGCACGACCCGAAGGATCATAGTGCAGTGGACAAAAAAGGAAGTGATACGGATCTGTTGTGGGAGGCGGGCAGCGAGGCGGTTATCCTCTCCTCTCCTTCCCGCTTGGTGCTTTTTCGCCGCACGCAAAACGATTTACCCCTGGAAGAGATCCTGCCTTATTGCGGGGAGGTAGACTGCGTGATCCTGGAAGGCTATAAGGGAAGACCTTATCCCAAGGTTGTTCTCTTGTCTGAAAACGAACCGCTGGATCTTGCGGATACTGAGGTTCTGGCACTGGTTTGCAAGAAAGGGGATGAACAAAAAGTATATCGGGAATTTCAGGAGATGGACAGGCCTGTTATCTGCAGGGACGATATAGACGGGCTGGCAGACCTGCTGGAGCGGTCACTGTTGAGAAAATCCCGTAAATGAGATCGTTTCCACCCTGGGAAAAAGGAAAAAGATGTGATATAATGCTCGCGAGTAAACAGAAAAAGGATGTGTTTGGGCTGAAATTTACGGGGGAAGATATTAAGCAGGCTACCTGGGATGCCCGTATCAACCTTACCACTGATGAAGAAGATTCTCTGGCAAGGCAGATCGAAAACATATTCAAGCAGGCGGAATTTCTTAAAGAAAGCAGATTGGCAAATGTGCAGGGTACATATTACCCCTATATGCAGCGAGGCACATTGCGGGAAGATATCACTGTGCCCTCACTGCCCCGGGAAAAAGTAATGTTTAATGCACCAGATGCCGACGATATTTTCTTTCATGTGCCGAAGATAGTTGAGTGAAACTTCCCGAAAGGAGGTCCGCTTTTGCAGACAAGCAAACTTACTGCGCAAGAACTGGCTGCAGCGATAAATAAGCAGAATATTCACCTTGAAGATTTGGCTGCGGCGGTTTCCTGCCGCTGCTGCGCAGCAGCGGAAAAGTATAATGCTTTTATTGACTTTGATCCTGCTATTATTGACCGGGAAATAATCCGCATTGCCGGAATGTTGCAAAATGGGGAAGAAGCGTCACTGGCCGGCGTACCTTATGCGCTAGCTGACAATATTTGTACCGCGGTGATAAAAACAACCTGTGCTTCCCGTATGCTGTCCTCTTACCAGTTTCCATTTGAAGCCGCTACGGCACAAAGGCTTAAAGAAAACGGGGCACTGCTTACCGGCAAGACAAATATGGATGAATTTGCCATGAGCGCTTCCGGGGAAAACTCTTGCTTTGGTGCCGTGAAAAACCCCCGGAATGGAAAACATACGGCCGGCAGCGGAGCTGCTGCTGCCGTGGCGTATGGCGCTGTCACCTTTGCCCTGGAGCAGGACAGGTGTGGCGAACTGCGGCAGTCTGCTTCTTACTGCGGGGCCCTGGGACTCAAGCCTACCTATGGCAGGATTTCACGGAGCGGATTAGTTGAATTTGCACCTTCGCTGGAACAGATCGGCATCATTGCCATGAAAACCGCGGATCTTGCCGCTACATTGGCAATAATCAGCGGTCCCGACCCTCTGGATCCAACTTCCTGCAGTGTAGATGTTCCAGCTTATCCTGAGCTGTTGCATGGAAAAGCTAAACATATTAAAGTGGCTGTTCCCGATTGCTGGAGCGAAACAGCGTATCTGGAAGAAGTGATTAAAAATATTTTTACAGCGAAACTGCAAGAGATGCGAGAAGACATCTTTCAGGTTGAGATAGTCTCCCTGCCTTTTTTCCGCTACGCCCCGGTAACAGCTGCTATTATCAGCGCTGTGGAGGCATTCTCCAGCCTGTCAAATTATGATGGAGTGCGCTTTGGTTTTAGGGAAGCCGGCAAACATCTGCAGGAGATGTACAGGCAGACGCGCACAGAAGGATTTAGCAGCAGCCTCAAGCAGTTACTTACCTTTGGTGCTATGGTATCCTCTGGGAAGTTCTACCACGATTACTTCTTGAAAGCACAAAAAATGCGCACCTTGATCAAACAGGAGCTTGAGGAATGTCTGGGAGAGTATGACCTTATCGTTCTTCCAACCACGCCGTTCCGGGCGCCCGCGTTGAAAAACGGTTTTAAGGAATGCCTGCTTCCCGACCCTGCCGCCTCTTACACGGCGGCGGCAAATCTTGCCGGTTTGCCGGCCTTGACATTCCCTGTTTTTATGCAGGACGCAGCCGGCGGCATCAATACAGCCGGTCTGCACTTCATGACAAAGCCGTGGGATGAAGCCATACTTTTACAGGCAGCACTAAGTCTAGAAAAAATAAATCCGGTTACTTTTTCGGAACCCCAGCTTTAAAGCTAATCCGGGTATATTTTCGATCCCACTTGTATGAAATGGGAGGGGTATGGTTGTCGGAGTTTGAAACGGTAATCGGCCTGGAAGTACATGTGGAGCTGTTAACAAAAACAAAATTATTTTGCGGTTGCAGCGCTGCTTTTGGCGCCGAACAGAATACGCAGATTTGCCCGGTATGCCTGGCGCTTCCCGGGGGCGCGCTGCCTTTGTTGAATAAAAGTGCTGTGGAATATACCATTAAAGCCGCATTGGCTCTTAACTGCAAAGTAGCGCCCCAAATTGCTTTTGACCGGAAAAATTATTTTTATGCGGATTTACCCAAAGGTTTCCAGATATCTCAGTTTTTCTATCCCATGGGTACGGACGGCTTTGTAGAGCTGCATATAAACGGGGAAACAAAAAATATAGGTATTCGTCAGCTCCATCTGGAGGAAGATACGGGCAAACTTTCTCATATTGGGGGCATTATTTCGTCATCGCATAGCCGGGTTGATTTTAACAGGGCGGGCGTACCGTTGATGGAAATCGTCTCAGCGCCCGATCTGCGCTCTGCGGAAGAAGCGCGCCTTTTCCTGCAAAAACTTCGCACCATTCTATGCTATTTAGGTGTCTCCGACTGCAAAATGGAGGAAGGTTCCATGCGCTGCGATGCCAATATTAGTTTGAGGCCTGCAGGCCGCAGTGAGCTGGGAAATAAAACTGAGCTAAAAAATATGAATTCGTTCCGGTCCGTATTTCGCGGCATTGAGTATGAGGTGGAAAGACAGCGCGCCGTTCTGCTGTCCGGCGGCAGCGTAATCCCCGAAACCAGGCATTGGGACGAAGCAAAAGGTCTGACCAGGGCCATGCGCAGCAAGTTCGTTTCGGCAGATTATCGCTGTTTCCCTGATCCTAATGTTCCACCGTATCCGGCAGCGCAAAAATGGATAGAGGAGATAAAAAACACCATTCCAGAGCTGCCTGATGCACGTTACCGCCGGTTCATCGAGGAATACAGCCTGCCTGCGTACGATGCGGAAGTGTTAACCGCTTCAAAAGAACTGGCCGATTTTTATGATAGCGTTCTTTCCTGCTACAATGAGCCCAAGGCTGTGAGCAACTGGATTATGAGCGAGCTGCTTGGTCTTTTGAATGAGGCCGGCGTAGAGATTGGGGAGTCAAAGATTAAGCCCCAACCATTGGGAAAACTGCTTCAGATGGTGGGGGAGCATAAAATCAGCGGTAAAATGGCCAAGATCGTTTTTGCGGAGATGTTTGCCACCGGAGCGGATCCGGCTCTGATTATTGAGAAAAATGGTCTTTGCCAGATATCGGACGAAGATACACTTTCCCAAATTATTGGCACAGTGCTGGCCAATAACCCGAAATCAGTGGAGGATTACCGTAGCGGCAAAAAGAAAGCCCTCAGTTTTCTTATGGGGCAGATTATGCAGGAAACAAAAGGGCAGGCCAATCCGCAAATGGTTAACGCACTGCTGCAAAATAAGTTAAGTTCCTAGCACATTCTTTTCCAGCAGTACGGTTGACTTTTAGGCTGTTCTTGTGTATACTAATCCTTGCACGGGTGGAGCTGTGGTGTAGTCGGTTAACATATCGGCCTGTCAAGCCGGAGATCGCGGGTTCGAGCCCCGTCAGCTCCGCCATCTATGCCGAGATAGCTCAGTTGGTAGAGCAACTGACTTTTAATCAGTGGGTCGTAGGTTCGAATCC
>DMPF01000149.1 GCA_003456095.1 Bacillota bacterium | reverse complement strand
TCGGAATATCTATTGCTGCATTGCTGGGAAAAACCGGCGCGAAAGTTGCCCGGGAAGCGCTTGCCGCTGTACTTGATGGAAATGTGGTGGATCTCGGCACGACTTTGCAGGAAGATGCTGCTATTGCCTTATTGACTTTTGACGATGCTAAAGGCAAGGATGTTTACCGCCATACGGCCAGTCATGTTATGGCTCAGGCTGTAAAAAGGCTTTACGGTGACATAAAACTGGGTATCGGCCCGGCAATTGAAGATGGTTTTTATTATGACTTTGGCTTTAATGAACCTCTGCGTCCTGAAGAATTGGAGAAGATCGAATCAGAGATACAGAAAATTATCAAAGAGGATCTTCCCATGGAACGTACAGAGCTGAGTCGTGCAGAGGCATTGCGTTTTTTCCGGGAGCAGGACGAAAAATATAAAGTGGAATTGATTAAAGACCTTCCCGATGACGCAATTATCAGCTGCTACCGCCAAGGTGATTTTGTGGATCTTTGTGCCGGCCCCCATCTCAACTCTACCGGAAAGCTTAAGGCAATTAAATTATTACACCTCGCCGGAGCTTACTGGCGTGGCGACGAAACCCGTCCCATGCTGCAGCGCGTTTACGGGACAGCTTTCCCCCGCAAAAAAATGCTGGATGATTACCTGCAGCGTTTAGAGGAGGCGAAAAAGAGAGATCACCGCAAACTGGGGCGGGAACTGGATCTTTTTTCATTTCACGAGGAAGGTCCCGGGTTTCCTTTTTACCATCCCCGGGGGATAGTCATACGGCGGGAACTGGAGCAATTCTGGCGGGAAGAACATCGCCGCGCCGGTTACCTGGAAATTCAAACGCCCATTATTTTAAGCAGACATCTTTGGGAACAGTCGGGACATTGGGAGCACTATCAGGAAAATATGTACTTCACTAAAATTGATGAAAATGATTATGCGATTAAGCCCATGAATTGCCCGGGGGCCATGCTTATATACAAATCAGGAATGTACAGCTACCGGGATTTGCCTCTGCGCCTTGCTGAAATGGGTCTGGTGCACCGGCATGAGAAGTCTGGAACGCTGCATGGCCTCATGCGGGTGCGCAGCTTTACACAGGATGATGCCCATATATTTATGCTGCCTGAGCAGATTGAGTCAGAGGTGACCGGTGTTATCGAGCTTGTGGACAGGTTTTACCGTGTTTTCGGTTTTCCCTACCATGTTGAGTTAAGCACCAGGCCGGAGAAATCCATGGGCAGCAAAGAGATGTGGGAGAGGGCCACAGGGGCTTTGCATACGGTATTGCGCAATAAAGGTATTCCATTTAAAATCAACGAAGGCGACGGAGCGTTTTATGGTCCCAAGATTGATTTTCACTTACGGGACACCCTGGGCCGTACCTGGCAGTGCGGGACCATTCAGCTTGATTTTCAGATGCCGGAGAAATTTGACCTGTTTTACATCGGCGCAGATGGGCAGAAGCACCGCCCGGCGATGATTCACCGCGTTGTTTACGGAGCGATGGAACGTTTTATCGCTCTGCTTGTGGAGCATTATGGCGGCGCATTTCCGCTCTGGCTGGCACCGCTGCAGGTCGTAGTCATCCCCATCACCGAAAGGCAGCATCCCTATGCTATGTTCATTCGGAAATGTTTGTTGGAGGATGGGATTAGGGTGGAGCTGGATGACCGCAGCGAAAAGATGGGTTATAAGATCCGTGAAGCCCAACTCTTGAAAATTCCTTACATGCTGATTGTGGGTGAAAAGGAAGAACTAAATTTCAACGTTGCCGTACGGCAGTGCCAGGCCGGTGACTTGGGGCCGGTTCCCTTGGCTCTTTTCCGGGAAAAAGTTAAAATAGAACTCATGACCAAGGGCGAAGCCGATCTGCTTCCGCAGAAAAAATAATTGACTTGCCTCCCTATTTGTGCTATATTTACATGCGGTTAAAGTAGAAGCAAAGGCTTCTCACCTTGCAACGCTGCTATGCTGTTCACAAGGTATCTTGCGGCTAATTTCAAAACAACTCTGTTTGTTAGCAGGTAAGAGCCTTACCTGTTTTTTTTTAAATTATTCTAGGAGGTGGATACAAGATTAACAAGGAATTGTTAGTCAACCACAAAATCAGGGCCAGGGAAGTACGGGTTATTGATATGAATGGAGAGCAACTGGGGGTTTTATCGTTGGATGAAGCTCTGCGGCTTGCTCAGGAAAAAAATCTGGACCTTGTTAATGTGGCGCCTCAGGCCAAGCCTCCTGTTTGCCGGATTATGGATTTTGGCCGTTACAAGTACGAGCAGAGCAAAAGGGAAAAAGAAGCGCGCAAGAAACAGAAGACTACCGCTGTCAAAGAGGTTAAGATCCGGCCTGGTATTGATGAGCATGATTTTCAAGTGAAAGCGCGCAATGCACTCCGTTTTTTGCAGAACGGCGATAAAGTAAAAGTTACGATTGTCTTTCGCGGCAGGCAGATCACACATCCCGAACTGGGTAGAAAGCAGTGCCAGAAAATGGCCGATGAGCTCGCCCCGGTCGCTGTTGTGGAAAGGGAGCCGCGCATGGAGGGGCGGAACATGGTTATGTTCCTGGCCCCCCGTTAAAATAGTATACGTATGAGGAGGATTTAAAAT
>DMPF01000048.1 GCA_003456095.1 Bacillota bacterium | reverse complement strand
TTCCGGCAGGCTGCTTCCGGTGCAGGTAGGGACAGGGGGCAATTATCTGACCGGCATAGCGGCTGTTGCCGCAGGCAAAGCGCATACGGTAGCCTTGCGTGAGGACGGCACGGTCTGGACGTGGGGGCGCAACCTGAACGGGCAGCTGGGAGACGGGTCAACTTCCGGCAGGCTGCTTCCGGTACAGGTAGTGGTTTCCCGTGAACCCCTTGTTTATCTGGATAATGTGCGGGCGGTGGCTGCCGGAGCGGAGCACACCATAGCCCTGCAAAATGGCGGCACTGTTTGGGCCTGGGGAGCAAACGCCAATGGCCGGTTAGGTGATGGAACCACAACACAAAGGTTAATGGCTGTACAGGTTGTGCGTACGCTTAACCCCCTTGCTTACCTGCAGAATGTGCGGGTGGTGGCTGCCGGAACGGCGCATACGCTGGCCTTGGGAACAGATGGTAAAATTTGGGCATGGGGAGCCAACGGCAGCGGACAGCTCGGCGATGGCAGTACCGGACAACGGACAACCCCGGTTGAGCTTAGCGCAATAAACAATGTAAATTTTGTTGCCGCCGGCGGGGATCATTCCCTGGCCCTGAAAAATGACGAAACTGCCTGGGCTTGGGGAAATAATTCATTTGGTCAGCTTGGCATTGGTAGTACCACAAGGCAAACGGTGCCAAGGCAGGTCCATGGTCCGGCTGGGGGAAGTCCATTTCTTACAGGGATCATTGCGCTGGCTGGCGGGATGCTTCATACCCTGGCGGTGGAAGCAAACGGCACGCTCCGGGCCTGGGGCTATAATTTTCATGGCCAGTTGGGAGACGGAACGACGACTGCGCGGAATCTTCCCGTGCGGGCAAATCTCCCTGCTCCGCCACAGGTTGTTTCGGCAACACCGGGGGCAGGGGCCGCCAATGTAGGCACGGAAGCGGCGGTGTTTCTTGTATTCAACGAGGGGATCAGGGAGGGTCCTTTGTTTAATGGAATTACCATGAAGGACGGGGAAGGTAATCCGCTTGCGCTAAACTGCGGCATCAATGGTGCGGAACTGCGCCTTGAGCCTGCCGTTGCCCTGGCTTACAGCACTGCCTATACGCTGACAGTGCCGCGCTGGGCGGTGCAGGGGACGCCGGGGAACCTGCTGGCAGCGGATTTTACGCTTGCGTTTACCACGAAAGCGGCGCCGGATACAACCCCGCCTCTGATTACGGGAACTACTCCGATTGACGGTGCCGGTAATATTCCCGCGGCGCAGTCCCTTACCATCACTGTTACTTTTAATGAAGAAATCGCCGCGGGGCCGCATTTTGGCGAGATCTCCCTGCTTGATAGTGCCGGCAGCCCCCTTTCTCTGGTGAAGGCTGCTGGGAGAGGGATGGAAGAAAATCTCCTTGTAATCGAAACGGCAGTAAACCTGCTTTACCAGACGACTTACAGATTAACCTTGCCCGCCGCTTCACTCCAGGATAAAGCAGGCAATCATCTTGCCGTATCCCATGTTGTCTCCTTTACGACGAAAGATGCGCCTTCCCCAACGGAACCCCAGCCACCCCCGCCCGTGCCGCCTTCCCCACCAGACCCTGCACCTGAGCTTGTTCCAGCTCCTGTCCCTGTCCCTGTCCCTGTCCCTGTGCCGGAGCCGGGGGCAATTCCTGCCACTGACGGCAATGTTGCACCTGAATCTGCCCCTAATCCCTATTCTGACGATGATGCCAACCCATACTCAAACCCTGGCGTTGAACCTGATGCCAACGCCAGGTTTGGCGCTGCGGCAGGCGCAGTCCAAACATATCCCGGAATTTTAACGCCGGCAGATACATATATCTTCCTGGCGCCAACGGCGGTTCAGCCCGCGCTCGGACAATTTTTGGCAGAGGTTAACGGAAAGGCGCTGCTTGAAGCAGTTGACGAGGCTGTGCGAGCGGAGTTTAAAGCCCTGGCCCTTATAGTGCATGGGGCAGGAGCGGCTAAAGGAGATGCAGCTTTAGAGAATGCCAGGAATGTTGGGATCGAAAAAGCCGAGTTAATCAAGCTGCGCATTCCCGTGGCACCCTTGCGTGTCCTGGCTGATGCGGGTCTTAATTTTTTCATTGTCACACCGTTGGCAAAGCTGGAGGTAGCGGCAGGGGAGTTGGGTGCATACTTGAATGCCGGCGCGACAGCGGAATTGATCATGACGCTGGCCAAAGAAAAAGAACGCCGGGAGCAGGCTCTGCTGCAGGCACTGGCCCAGAAAATACATCCCTACTGCACCTTTCCTGCTGAGCCGTTACGTGTGAGTACATCTTTTGATGGCGCTGCCCGGATAATCTTTCCCTTTGCAGCCATCCCCCATTTCCCCCGGCATGACCGGAAGCTGCATGAACAATACCTGCGGCGCCTGCAGTTCTTTGTACGGCACAATGACGGGGAAACCGCGCTGCTGGACGGTGCTGTCCACTATAACGCTGCCGGTGAGGCGGCGGGGATGGGGGCCAAGGTTGATCGGTTCAGTACTTTTGCCCTGCTGGAGGCCCGTTATCAAACTGTGCTCCAGTTGCAGCCCGCTTCTTCCGTGCTGCTGGTCAACGGCCGCGCACTGTCCTTGGATACGCCTCCGTTTATACAGGGAAAAACCGGCCGTGTCATGGCCCCGTTCCGCCTCCTTGTGGAGGCTCTGGGAGGCCGTATTAATTTTCTGCCGCGAGAACAAAAAGTGCTGGTGCAAAATGTCGATGGAGACAGGCGTGAAATTCTCTTGCATATTGGCAGCGCAAAGGCGATGGTTGATGGGCAGGAGCGGGTGCTTCCCGACCCGGTGAAGCTGATTAAGGGCAGGGTTTTCGCGCCTTTGCGCTTTATCGGCGATCTCATGGGCGCCGCGGTGCGGTGGGACGGAGCGGGACGTAGTGCGGTGATGAAAAAGGGATGGATTGATTAAGACGGAGGGGTTTGGAATATGGCCTCGGTTGTGAAGAGTTTTGCCCTCTCCGGAGTGGATGCTTACCCGGTAGAGGTGGAGATCGATACATTAAACGGCCTGCCGGCCATTTCCGTCGTAGGGTTGGTGGATACGGCCGTCAGGGAAGCCCGCGAGCGCGTGCAGGCGGCCGTTCTTTTTGCCGGCTATAGATTTCCCGGGGGCAAAGTGCTGATTAATGTGGCCCCAGGGGATATTAAAAAGAGCGGTTCCCATTTCGATCTGGCGGTGGCGGTGGGGGTGTTGCTGCGTTCGGAGCAGCTAAACCCCGTGGGACCGCTTGACGGTTTTGCTTTTGTGGGGGAGCTTTCCCTCAATGCGACACTGCGGCCCTGTCCCGGTGTGCTGCCTATGGCCATGGCGGCACGGGAGGCCGGGGTGGAGCACCTCTGCGTGCCCCGGGAAAACCTGGAAGAGGCCTCGCTGGTGCGGGAGCTCAATGTATATGCATTTACTCACCTGGCGGAGGTTATTTCTTTTTTAAAGGGAGAAACGCCTTACACGCCGCCGCCTGAAGCAGAGGCAAAATTGCCGGAGGAGGACTGGGGCAGCATAGATTTTCAGGAGGTGCAGGGTCAGGATGCTCTGCTTGAGTATGTCGTGGCCGCTGCCGCCGGAGGGCATAACATGCTTATGCTCGGCACGCCGGGCTGCGGCAAGTCCATGGTGGCCCGGCGTATCCCCACCATCCTGCCCCGTATGACGGAGATGGAAGCGCTGGAGGTGACGAAGATCTACTCGGTGGCAGGATTGCTGAGAGAACGGGGCCGCCTCATCCAAAGCCGTCCTTTTCGCGCACCCCATCACAACGCCTCCACCAGCGCCTTGATCGGCGGCGGCAGCG
>DMPF01000202.1 GCA_003456095.1 Bacillota bacterium | reverse complement strand
AAAAGCAAAACTTTTTTGCCAAAGGAAGCCAGATAAGCACTTAGATTAACTGCCGTTGTTGTTTTGCCTACGCCTCCTTTTTGGTTGGCTACGGCAATTACTCCCTGCAAGTTTTTCACCCCGTCAAGGCAACATGTATTTTCTTATTTTCTGTCGGTTTCCTTACTGTTCCGCACGGCGGCTTTGGGGAGGCTGATCACAATCTCCCAGCAGTCCTCCTTTTCCACCTCCAGCATTGCCGGGTTAAGTCCGGCCTGACGGATCACCTGCACCGCCTGCTTAATCGTATTGACAAAAATGCGCAGGTCTCTGACAATCACCCTGGTGCTGCGCTTTTCTGTCGGGCCTCTCTGCTGCGCTTCCGTCAGTTTGCTGACCATCTCCTCCGTCTCGCTCACATTAAGATTTTTCTTTAAAATTATCTCCATAGCCTGCTGCTGTTTTGTGATAGAATCCAGTTTTAATAGGGGGCGGGCATGCCGCTCCGTAATCCTCCCCTCTGCCAGCAGATTTTTTATCTCTGCAGGCAGCTTGAGGAGGCGCAGTTTGTTGGCGATGGTAGACTGGCTTTTACCCAACCGCTGCGCCAGCACTTCCTGCGTCAGGTTAAATTCTTCAATCAGCCGTTTATATCCCTGTGCCTCTTCGATGATATTAAGGTTTTCGCGCTGCAAATTTTCGATCAGCGTGACGGCAGCAAGCGAACTGCCCCGGTAATCCCGGATTATCGCCGGTATCTCCTGCCATTTGAGCAGTTTACATGCCTGATAACGCCGCTCACCGGCAACTATACTGTAGCCATCTTCATCACGGATAACAATAATTGGTTGCAGCATACCATATGTTTTAATCGACTGGGCCAGTTCCTGTATTTTCCCCTGGTCAAAGTACTCCCGTGGTTGATAGCGGTTGCTGCGGACCAACTGCAGAGATATATTTTTTACCTCCTCCGCCGTCTCCAGCCTATGCCCCGGCCCACTGAACTTTCCCCGCAAATCAATCATCTCCTGCCTCACCCCGGGTAAATAGAATAATTTATGTAAAATATTTCGACAAGCAGTATATTTTCCCTTCTAAAAAAATATCTTTCTACAGTATTTCGCTCCGGGTTGCAGGATGCCCGCCCCGTGCTGCCGGGAGCATTAAAAGACACCCGCTTATTACAGCTTGCGCAAGGGTCTTTTCTGCGGTATACCAACCCTTCGCGGAAAACGGTCTTCCGCTTCTTCTACTTTTTCAAAGATCAGGATGTGCCGCTCCCTGCCCCGGGGCGGCAACCGGTAGGAGATCTCTTCAAGTAAAACCCCGCCGCAGCGGGCAATGATCTCCTCCGCCTCCTTTAACTCTAATCCAGCCGCCGGACCTTTAAACGCCCAAAAATATCCGCCCCGGCGCACCAAGGGAAGCGCAAGCTCCGCCAGCACCATCAGCGGCGCAACTGCGCGGGCAGTCACCCATGCGTAAGCCTCGCGCCCTTCTCTCCGCCCAATTTCTTCTGCCCTTCCCTGCAGAAAAAAAACCTCTTTCAGCGCCAACTTTTGAGCAAGCAGCTGTAGGAAGGCAATTTTTTTCCGGGAAGCTTCCAAAAGGTAAAGTTTTAATTGAGGACAAAATATCTTAATTGGTACTCCCGGGAAACCTGCACCGCTACCCAGGTCTAGCAGTTCCGCTGCCCCGGACCTGCCGGCAATAGCCACACCGTAGCAGGAATCGATAAAGTGCTCGTAGACCAGCTCCTCCTCACCGGATATGCGGGTAAGATTATATTTTTTGTTTTCCGCCAGCAGCAGATCACCATAAATTGCCAGCTGTTCAGACTGCTCCGCATCCAACCGGATGCCTGAGGCGTGTGCAGCACTTCTGATTTTGTAGCTATCCATGCCGTTAAAGGCTCCGTCCTCTTCGTTTATACTGGGCTACTTCCCAATGCAAAAGTTACGGAAAATATGATCCAGGAGATCGCCTGGCAGCTCTTTGCCGAACAGGTTTTGCAGCTTTGCATATGCCTGCTGCAGGTCAATGGCAACCACATCAAGGGGGTAACCGTCCGCCAGGGCGGCTGCCGCATCGTCGAGGGATGAAACCAATTCATCAAGAATCAAAGCCTGGCGGGCAGCCAGCACCAAGGCTTCCTCCGCACCGCCCACCTCACCGGAAAAGGTCTGCCGGACGATCGCTTCCTCCAGGTCTTCCATGCCTGCACCCGTCATCGCGGATATCTCCACAACCTCTTCCTCCGGGAAAAAAGAGGACAGCGCCTCTGATGTCACCAGGCGAGGGCGGTCAATTTTATTGCCGATCACAATCAACGCCTGCCCCTTTCCCCGGGGCAGATTTTCATAAACCCATATATCTTCACGATCGATACCGTATGCAAGATCCACCATAAAAAGAATCAGGTCTCCGCTGTCAATGGCGCGGCGAGAATATTCCATGCCGATTTGTTCCACCGCGTCGCCGTAGCGGCGCAGTCCTGCCGTATCCATTAAGCGCAGGGGTATACCTCTTAAATTAATAAAATCGGTCAAAAGATCCCTGGTCGTTCCCGGAACGGCGGTAACAATGGCCCGGTCCTCATTCAACAACAAATTGTACAATGAAGACTTCCCCACATTCGGCTTGCCGGCGATTACTGTCTTTAGCCCCTCCTGCAGGATACGACCCCGCGCACCACGCCGTCGCAGCAAGACCCCCGTTTCCCGCAGCCTCTCCACCCTTTCCTGCAAACGGCAATAGTCCACCGGTTGTAGATCATCAAGAGGGAAATCAGCATCTGCGGCAATCGCCGCCAGCAGGCCGAGCAGTGCTTCGCCCAGCTGTGACAGCTCCCGTGAAAGAGATCCCTTTAACCCCTGCATGGAAGAATAGAGCCCTTTCGCGGAGCGGGCATTGATTACAGCCATTACGCTTTCCGCCTGCAGCAGATCAATGCGGCCGTTTAAATAAGCCCTTTTCGTAAATTCACCTGGTTCAGCGAGGCGAACGCCCATTCCATTGATTAGCTTCAGGATATTTCCCAGGGGGACAACTCCCCCATGGGCGTTTATCTCCACCACATCCTCACAGGTATACGTATAAGGGGCGGGCATAAAGCTGATTAAGACTTCGTCCAGCTCCCTGCCCTCCATATCCACAATATAACCGAAATACAGTCGCCGCGCTTTTGGTTGGTAGTTTTCTCCAAACTTTTTGCCGGCATTTTCTCCCTTCCCGGCCCGTACAAATATAAGCTGCCCCACCGCAAAGCTTCCCGCGCCACTTATGCGTATAATACCGATGCCGCCCTGCCCGGGAGGCGTGGCGATAGCCGCAATGGTGTCATTGTTTAGATCTGCCAAATTGTCAAACCTCCAAACAACCTTCAGCTTCTCCGAAAGGCAAAAAGCCGCATCTGCTCTACCTGGAGCGATGCGGCCCTTTTTTTAATCTAGCGCGGGCGCGGTATGATTACAACTTTACGAAAAGGTTCTTCACCTTTACTGTAAGTGTCCACCTGTTCATGGTCTTTCAGCGCCAGGTGAATAATACGCCTCTCCTGAGGGGGCATCGGTTCAAGCGAAACTTCCCTGTTTGTCCGCTTAGCCTTATCGGCCATATTTGCCGCGAGCTTTTCCAGGCTCTCCTCCCGGCGTGTGCGGTAATTTCCCACGTCAAGCAAAACCTGCTTCCTTTCAGCGATGAAGTTCCGGCGCAACGCCACGTTACACAGGTATTGCAGAGCATTCAGCGTATTACCCCGTTTGCCGATGAGCATACCCAAACGGGAACCGTTTATCGCAACATGGATGCATCCTTCTTCCTCTTTGACAATAACAACTTCACCATCCACACTGCTGAGTCGCAGCAGTCCCTGCAAAAACTCCCGCACCAAACTTACGGGATCGCGCATTACCGTAATTTTAATCCTGGCCGGCTTATTTGCCAATATTTTAAAAAGACCGGTTGAGTCTTCGCTCAAAACCTCAACCGCCACATTATCCTTGCGCACGCCCAGTTTTTGTATCCCCTCCTGCAGCGCTTCTTCCACAGTTTTGCCGCTTGCTTCAATAGACCTCATCGATTCCTTCCCGCCCCTTTCTTTTTCCCCTTGACCTTCTTTTTACTTTTTGGGGCAATTTTGATGCTCGCCTCTTTTTTCCCGGCAACCTCATTTTTCTTTTTGCTCCGGTCCTGATCTGCTTTCCTTTTTACTTTATCCGCAACAGCAATCTCCCCGCCCTGCCAATCTTTCCGCGCTTCACTACTTTCCCGCTCCCCTGTCTTAACTTCCTTGCCAGCCTTCGCTGTCCCCTTTTCTTCTCTCCGCCCCCTGTCTTTATCCAGGGCTTTAATTACAAAATGATTGCCAATGGAAAAAAGCGAATTCGTGGTCCAGTAAAGTACCAGTCCGGCAGGAAAGCTGACACTGAATACCAGAATCATCACCGGGAAGATATAGAGCAGCATTTTTTGCTTCGGATCGGTCAGCACCAAACGTTGATGGAAAAAGGTGGCAGCAGCAGAGATTAGGGGGAGAATATAGTAGGGGTTAATGAATCCAAAATCCGGAGCCGCTTCGGACGCTGAACGTAGCAGGTCGAGCCCCAGGAAGAAAGTGTTATCGACCACTGTTGCGCCAGGATTATTCAGCAGTTGGAATACAGCAAATATAATGGGGAGCTGGATGAGCAGCGGCAGGCAACCACCCAGGGGATTTACCCGGTGTTCTCGCATATATTCCATCATGGCACGGTTATACTTTTCCTTATCGCCTTTGTATTTTTCCTGTAGTTTTTTGAGCTCCGGCTGAAGTTCCTGCAGTTTACGGGAAGCACTGATCTGTTTTTTTGTTAACGGAAATGTGAGTAAATTGACAACAAAAGCCAAAAGTATAATTGCCAAACCATAGTTGCCTGTCTGATAAAAGAAAAACATTAACGCCGCGTTGATATATTCCACTAGAGGCCCTAAGATCTGCTCCATTCCTATCCTCCTCACCTGGTACCGGCAGAATTATTGTATTTTTATTGTTCCGCGGAACAGCCGCCGTAGGGAACGGTCAAGACCGCTGCGCGGGTCTTTTGTGCCCGCCCGTATTCCCTCAACCATGCGTAAGGGTCAAGGCCGCGGGACAGGATCATACCCGCCGCGGTTAAATGGGTGACAGCTGCATATTCTCTTGGTTGCCAGCATGGTTCCCCGCACCACACCAAAACTTTGTACCGCCTCATAAGTATAAGCGGAACAAGACGGGTAAAAGCGACACCGGGGCGGCATAAGGGGTGAAATATATCCGCGGTAACAAGACAACAAATACAAACACAAATATTTCATCGCAATATGTTCCCCTTTTTCAACAACTCTGTCATCTCCTCCAGCACCTGCGCAAACTTAAGCGCTGCCGCACCTTTGCGCGCCACAATAATAATATCATACCCTTTTTCCATTTTCTCTTGCAGTTTAAGACGGGAAAACGCCTCTTTGTACAGACGCTTGAGGCGGTGTCTGACTACACTCTTACCCACCTTTTTGCTGATCACAACACCCAAACGGCAGATTCCCCGGTTGTTTATACAATAATAAATTATTGTATATTTTGCGGCACGGGATTTACCGGTCGCATAAACCTGTTTGAATTCATAATTTTTTTTTAATCTTTCTTCCCGCTTCATTATTGTATCAGATAACCCTGTTTAATCATATAGTCCTTCGGATTAAGCGGACAGCCGCCTGCGCATCTTTTGTCTCCTTCTTTTTAAAACCAGCCTGCCTCCCTGTGTCTTCATCCTTATTCTAAAACCATGCACCCGTTTGTTTTGTATTTTTTTAGGCTGAAAAGTGCGCTTCAATTTCATCCCCCTCTTATCAATAATTTCGGGACACAATGCAAATTATTTGGCAGCGCTACATTATAAAATAAAACAAGCGCCAGTGCAACCAATAAATTTTGTTTCACCCCTTTTGTAGTCTGAATTATTATATTTTTAAATGCCATTAAACCTTTCTCCGCCTCCAAAATTTTTCTATCTCCATCACAACCAATACAACAGAAGCCAAGGCAAGCGTCAACGCCATCTCCTGTACAGTTAACGGTTCGGTGCGGAATATGCCATGCATGAACGGCACATAAACCGCCATAAACTGCAGAGCGCTCATGCAGACAATGGCAGTAATCAGCGGTTTATTTGTAAAAAAGCCAATTTTAAACAAAGAGTCAATATTTGAGCGCACGCTCATAGCAACAGCCATCCTGCCAATAACAAGAGCTGTAAAAAACATCGTCTGCCAGGCCAGCCCCTCCCTTATGGCATAAGCCTGAAAGAGCAGCGCTGTTATGCCGATAAACAATCCATATATTAAGATGAAAGCTCCGTTCCCGTGGGCAAATACACTCTCATCGGGATTGCGTGGCGCCCTTTGCATAATTTTCTTCTCGGCAGGCTCAGCGGTCAGAGCCAGTCCGGGCAGGCTGTCTGTAAGAAGATTCATCCACAATATCTGGACCGGCAGCATCGGCAAAGGCATGCCAAAAAGCGGAGCGAGGAAGATGGCCCATATGGTTCCTGAATTTGCAGTCATGGTATATCTGATAAATTTAAGTATATTGTCATAAATCTTCCGGCCCTCTCTTACCGCGTTGACAATAGTCGCAAAATTATCATCGAGGAGGATCATGGATGATGCTTCCTTTGCGACCGCTGTGCCGGTTATGCCCATCGCCACGCCTATATTCGCGCTTTTTAGGGCAGGCGCATCATTTACGCCGTCGCCGGTCATCGCCACATACTCCCCCTTATCCTGGAGCGCTTTAATGATCTTTAGCTTTTGCTCAGGAGCTACCCTGGCATAAACGCTGATATGTTCAACCCGCTTTGAAAATTCCGCATCCGTGAAAACATCAAGTTCGCGGCCGGTGACCACGGAGTTTGCACCGTTTTCAACAATACCGAGCCTTTCGGCGATAACATGGGCTGTAAGAGAATGGTCGCCAGTAATCATTACCGGTTTTATGCCAGCTGTTTTACATATGGAAACGGCTTTTATTGCCTCCTCCCGCGGTGGATCCATCATCCCGGCAAGGCCCACAATTATCAGGCCTTTCTCCACATTTTCCGGAGAGATATCTGCAGGCAGTGTATCCCATTTTTTTATGGCAATACAGAGTACCCTTAGGCCTTTCGCCGCCATCCGCTCATTTATGGCAATAATCTCCTCTTTATCGATGGGTTTAAGCCCTTCGGAGGTGAGAAAATTATCGGCTCTTTCAACCAAAACATCCACGGCACCTTTAGTATATGAAACGAACGCTGCACCATTGCCGTTTACCGTCATCCCGTTGTCATGCCGTGCTGCCGCACGATGAATCGTCGTCATGCACTTTCTTACCGAATCAAATGGTATCTCCCCTACCCGCGGCATCTTTGCCGCAAGGATGGATTTGGTAAATCCATTGGCTGCTGCAAGATTATAAAGGGCGATTTCCGTGGGATCGCCCAGGATAGCTCCGTCTGCATCCACCTGCGTATCGTTACTCAGCGCAAGGGCGGTAAAAAAGGTATCGTAGCTTTGATCTGACAGGGTGCCGAAACTGTTGCCGTTTTGTTCTCTTAACGCTTTTACGTCTTCCACCGCTTCATTTAGATATATTTCTTCAACAGTCATCTTATTCAGCGTTAGTGTCCCCGTTTTATCAGAGCAGATATATGTGACAGATCCCAGCGTCTCCACCGCTGGGAGTTTTCTAATCAAAGCGTTCAGCTTGACCATCTTATGTGCACTAAGGGCGAGGGTTATTGTGATCACAGCCGGCAATGCCTCTGGAATGGCAGCAACCACGAGGCTGATGGCAGTAAGAAATATGGGCAACAACGGCTCGCCCCTTACTATTCCATGTGCAAATAAAACAGCACTTATAATGATGATCATAAAGGCAAGTTTTCCACTAAACGCAGCAAGCCTCTTTTGCAGGGGCGTTTTTACATCCTCCACCCCCTGCATTAAGGCGGCGATCATACCCATTTTTGTAGACATTCCCGTTGCTACAACGATACCTTTGCCTCTTCCATAGGTTACAATGGTTCCCTGGTATACCATGTTTTTCCGTTCGCCAATGGGCAGGTAATCATCATGAAGGATAGAGATATTCTTTTCCACAGGAATAGATTCACCGGTAAGGGCAGATTCATCCACCTTTAAGTTTGCACACTCAAAGAGCCGCATATCGGCAGGGATGATTTGTCCGGCTTCAAGTATAACAATATCGCCCGGCACAATTACGGCAGCTGGAATGCTTGAAGTCATACCGTCGCGCACAACTGTGGATGAAGGGGCCGCCATTTTTTTTAGGGCAGCCATTGCTTCCTCACTCTTATATTCCTGAATAAAACTAATCACGGCATTTAAAATCACAATAGTAATTATGGCCAGCGCATTGACCAGCTCACCGATTACACCGGCGATAACGGCGGCAAAGATTAGAATTATAACCAATAAATTTTTAAAATGATCAAAAAACATTACATAAGGAGTTCTCTTTTTTTTCTCTCTTAATTCATTTGGCCCGTATTCATGAAGGCGCCTCTGCGCCTCTATCTGTGAAATTCCCTGCAACGATGTTTTTAAATCTGTAACAATCCAATCTACCTCTATTTGATGCCATTGCATGGTTATAACTCGCACCTCAAAAATATTTTATGTAAATTTTTAAATTTTAAATCATCGACAGCCAACAAAAAATCCTGATATATATACATAATCGTCAAGGAAGCTGTTTTTCCACAGCTATCTATTGATTGCATAAACTTATTAATTTTGCTATCATAGCTTAACAAAATATGCCGCTACGGTCAATAAATGTTTTTTTTCAACATCCAATGTTAATAACTTCTGTATTTTGTGGATATCCTACGTGGAGGTATTTACATTCATGTCTGAAAGTCTTTCTTCCGTCTGGCATGCTGTTCTTATTGAGCTGGAAAATCACCTTAATAAACCAAGTTTAGAAACATGGTTTAAAAATAGCAAGCCTGTTTCTATGCACAATAAGACATTTGTTTTAGAGGTTCCCAATGATTTTACCCGTAACTGGTTAATTAAACACTATTATAAAACTCTGACCACCTCCCTGCAAAAGATCTTAAAAGAAGATTTTAAAATACATATTATTCTTAAGCAGGATTATGGGGTTAATAATAATATTAATAACATTGTGGAAAAAAATATAAGCAAAAATACAATTAAAAATATAACTTCAAAGAATATATCTGCAGATATACCTGTAAAAACCGGTTTTAAAGATTTATCCAGTGTTTGTAAGTGGCTTAATCCTAAATATACTTTTAATAGCTTTGTAGTCGGCAGTAATAACCGTCTTACCCACGCAGCATCCCTTGCCGTCGCTGAAACTCCCTCACGGGCGTATAATCCCCTTTTTATTTATGGTGGTGTGGGACTGGGAAAAACTCACATTCTTCATGCCATCGGTCATTATGTAATCTCCCACAATATTAGTGAACATGTAGTCTACCTCTCTTCTGAAAAATTTACCAATCAGTTTATAAATGCAATTAGAGATAATAAAACTGTTGATTTTCGTAATAAGTACCGAAATATTGATATTTTATTAATTGATGACATACAATTTCTTGGCGGCAAAGAAGAAACACAGGAAGAGTTTTTTCATACCTTTAATGCTTTACATGAAAATAGCAAGCAGA
>DMPF01000186.1 GCA_003456095.1 Bacillota bacterium | reverse complement strand
ATGATATAATAATTTATGGAGATCGCCAACATCCTGAAGTACAAGCCCTTTTGGGATGGAGCAAGACGGGGGCGTTAATACTGGAACCGGGGGAGATAGCGCAATATAAAGATATATCTTTGTCCCCAAAATCAGTTTTAATTTCACAAACCACCCAACAGAAAAAAGAATATTATATCCTTGCAGAATCGTTCAAGCAAAGGTGCCCGAGTTTAAAAGTGTGCCAAACCATTTGCAGGGCAACGACGCAGCGGCAGGAAGCAGCGACAGCATTGGCAGCCAAGGTGGACTTGATGCTTGTGGTGGGAGACAAGCGAAGCTCCAATACCCAAAAGCTGGTGCAGGTTTGTTGTGAAATAACAAAAGCATTCCAGATTACCGGCGTATCTGAGATTGAGATGAGTTGGTCGGCATGGGCGAGAAATGTGGGGATAACTGCCGGTGCCTCAACTCCCCACAGGACGATCAAGGAGGTAAAAGAAAAGATGGAAGAGATGGAAAGAATGGAGCAGGAACAAAACAAGCAACCCGAAGAAAAGGTTCAGGAAGAGATCTCCTCCGGTAACGCTGTTAAGGAATACCATCTGGGAGATATAGTTACCGGTAAGGTGCTTTTGATCGATGATGATCAGGTTTTAATCGATATCGGTTACAAAACAGAAGCGACTTTGCCCCGGCGGGAGGTATTCCTTGAGGGTGAACAAACTTTAAAGGAACAATTTACCATAGGAGATATGATTGATGTCCTTATATTAAAGATGGTTGAGCAGGATGATAAGATTATTGTTTCCCGTAAACGGTTGCAGCGTGAGCGGCGCTGGAAAGAACTTGAGGAAGCGATGAAAATAGGCGCCAATGTCCAGGGTTTGGTGAAAAATGTTGTTCCGCGCGGTATTATTATTGATTTGGGCAGCGGCATGGAAGGATTTATGCCCGGTTCACTGGTTGATGTAAAATATATCCCCGATTTTGCGCAGTTCCGCGGTGAGATATTTGCTTTCAAAGTTTTGGAATTGAACCGGGATCGGGATAAAATAATTCTATCTCGCAGGCAATACCTAGAAAAGGAATTGGAGACTAAAAAACAGGAAACCATCGAAAAAATAAAAGAAGGAGATATTATCAGCGGTGTTGTAAAGAGATTGACGGATTTTGGTGCTTTCGTCGATGTAGGACATATAGATGGCCTTGTGCATATCTCCGAAGTTTCCTGGCAGCGTGTGGGCCACCCCCGTGATGTACTTAAGGTAGGCGAAGAGGTGCCGGTAAAAGTCCTGGAGGTTATTCCAGAGAGGGAGCGGATCAGTCTTAGTATCAGACAAGCCCAACCTGACCCCTGGACAGTGGCAGGACAGGAATTTGCTGCCAACGAGATTATAAAGGGACGTGTTACCAGAATAGTAAATTTTGGTGTTTTTGTTGAACTGCTTCCCGGAGTTGAAGGTCTGGTTCACATATCACAACTGGCAGATTTCCACGTCAAGCATCCTTCTGAAATAGTTAAGGAGGGGGATGAAATAGAAGTTAAAATAATCGACGTGAATACCGAAGCCAAGCGTATTAGCCTCAGCATTAAAGATGCCCGTCCTGCTCCCCGTGATTTTCCCGTACAGCCAACACCAAATGAAGACAATCAGGGAGTCACATTAGGAGATGTTTTTGGAGAACTTTTTAATAATCATAAAATAAAAGAGGAATAGTAAAATAGAAGGCATTAAAGGGCATTATATAATACGGTTAAACTACCGGCTTCCGTCCCTGAAAGGTTTATGATTACAGGGGCACTGTTTATTGCTATTGTCCCGAGACAAACAAGCGTTTAGAGATGGCCTTTGGTGGATCTGAAAAAGACCGGGAAACGCTAAAATACCGCTGTCCGGCCAAGCATTACGGCCTGGAGTGTAAAGGGATGAAACAGTGTTGTACAAGCGCAGGGGTGCGCATCCCCCTGGAGGAAGACCGGCGGATCTTCACACCTCTAGCGCGATCAAGTTACAAGTGGACGAATTATTACAAAAAAAGAACGTAAAAACCGACAGAAGCTCCAAGGGGAAAGTGTGCCCTTTTTAGGGTACCACTGTTACATTCTGGAAATCCGAGCGGCTGATTCGCCCTGAAATACAGCAGTGCTTGCTAAAAGTTTTGTGGGCTGAGAAAAAAATGGCGCGCAACGCAAAAAGCTCCATACCGATTACATTGCGCCAAGCTGCCATTTATGGTAGAATAAAGCTGAATGTTTTCCGGAATAATAGCAACAAGGAGGCGAAAGCCATGATGTGTCCAGTATGCAACAATGTTGATTTGAAAATGGCGGAACGACAGGGTGTGGAGATCGACTACTGCCCTAAATGTCGAGGGGTATGGCTTGATCGTGGGGAATTGGACAAGATTATTGAGTTTTCAACACCTCGGAGCGAATCGGGAGGCGAGCGCCGCCCGGGAAGCTTTTTTGACGATGACGACCGGGACTACAATGAGCGCGGCAGGCGTAAACGTAAGTCGCTGCTGGGAAATCTTTTTGATTTTTAGGTTTAAACCCACCGCTTTTTAACGTTGAACGATGCAGGGGTTACTGCATTTTTGGCAGTTCAGGCAGCAGTTCTTTTAATTGGGCTAGCTCTGCAGCCGAGAGCTTTTCTTGCAGGATGGCAAGAACTTGTTGAGCCTCTTCTGCAGTAAACCCGCCACTAGCAAGCTCCTGTATTTGCGTAAGCCCTTCAATGCCTAACTTTTCAATTATCGGCACTGCAGCGAGAAGATCGCCTAATCCAATACCCAGTTCTTCCATGGGCAAAGCCGGCAGGATCTCCTCTACAGCGGCAGGAGATTGTTGTAAGATTGCGCTTAGCGAGGCCAAGTACCGTTGTGCCATCGGCCAAAGCCAAAAATAGACGGCACCCGCAACAATAACCAGGCCGAGAGCAAGCAACACCAGCACACTGGCAAACAACTTAATCAACTTCACCAGACCTCCTTGCATAAATTTCCAACTGTCATGAGAATAGCACAAAATCAATAGATAAGTCAATAGCTACTGGCAAATCGGAATGCCGTTGCTTGGCAGCCCTACGTTTTAATATAATTGCCCTAGAAGAAACCCGCTCCTTTCGTGATTTTGTTGTTAAATATCACTTCGATAAAGGAGCGGGATTTCCCTTCATGCCTTGATTAAGTTGTTTTTTCCCAGAGCAGACCACCCAAGTGAACAGACCAAAATATCAGGCGGGGGTAAAATGTTATTGTCTTGCCCGTCAAACGGCCTGCCGCCAGCGTCAGCGGGCAACCAAACAGCCCTATCGCGATATAACCACAAGAGGGTCATCAATGGAAACGGTGTCACCATTACCAACCAAAAGTTCCATGACTGTGCCGTCCTGGGAAGCAGTTATTTCGTTTTCCATTTTCATCGCTTCAAGTACAAGGAGCACATCACCCATTTTAACTTGATCACCTTTTTTAACCTTCATATCCAGCACTGAGCCCGGCATCGGCGCTCTCTCGGTTATCCCACTTACAGCCGCTGCCGGTTTATCTTCCTTGATGGGAGCCGCCGGGACAGGCGTACTCACAACGTTAGGCGCACTGGTAATAGTTGCCGCAGGCGCCGTTGCTTGACTCGCTCCAATTTCTTCGACCTCAACAGAATAAGAACGCCCATCAACAGTTACCTTAAACTTCTTCACACATATCTCCTCCTCAGCTTTAAAAAGTTCGACCTGCTGTCCAACAAACTAATTCTACCAGCAAGCTGCCAGTTGCTTTGCGCAACAACAGCCGAAGGTTGAATACTATTGATTTTTATCCGCCCTGCCTGATATGATGGTGCATGCTCTTCCAAATAGCTGTAGATAGCTGTTGCGACAGCGGCGGCAAACTTGGGCCCAACGTCATTTTCAACAATTTTACCGGCAGGCAATACTTTGAAAGGTTTGGCAGGTGCAACCTCCATTTCGCCGCAGATAACCGCTGCAATAGCGGCGGCAAGCTCGGGGCTAACATCATTTTCAACAAATTTACCGGCAGGCAATACTTTGAAAGGTTTGGCAGGTGCAACCTCCATTTCGCCGCAGATAACCGCTGCAATAGCGGCGGCAAGCTCGGTTCCAGCATCAATTCCAGCAGCTTTATCTCTATGCAACACTTTGATATGCATCACCTTCCATCCTTAATAAAAATAAAGCAATAAATCCCAAAAAAAAGGCCAACAGCGTTTCCTGCAGCAGATTGCCATAGAATCCCGAATGCCCCGACTGAATCTAGCCGGTCGCTCTGTTAAAGTTTTTTTTCATCCAAACCACCTCCGCTGGCAAAATGCCGAGATCCTATGAAGCGTCTCGTAATTGTTCTATATAATTCTTTATACCCGAAGCAAAATCCTTTTTTCACACAATTTCAACATCTAGCCGAGCCCGGCTGCACCTTAAACTTTTTTTGTCTCCAGGGCTGCTCGCTTATGTCGCGCCCGATCCCTGATTTCGTCGATTAAATCTTCAGTTAAGGCCCGCTCGAAACTGCGGAAACCAGCCAGTTTGAAACCGTGCTTCGCCGCCAGGGCGGAAATCTCATCTATCTGCTCCACTGTCATGTCCCGCCCCAGGGAGAAGTTTTCATAACGTTTTTCCAGTGCCAGAATCATGGTTTCAGCCATGCAGGCGTAGGCCAGTTTTGGTGGAAAGCCAAAATTAAAGTTAAAGTTTACATCTCCCGGAACCTCCACCGCTCCCCCCTCGATCACCAGCACGTCGTTGCGCATCTCCGCCACCCTGGCAGAAACATCGCGTGGGCGGGCCACATCGCAAACCACAGCACCCGGTTTTAAATCCTCCGGCTCAATGAGGGCATCGGCGGCGCTGGAAACGGCGACAATTACATCAGCGCGGCGCACCGCATCCTTCACATTGGCGGTAACCTTAGCCGCCAGGCCGCAGTCCTGTTTGATCCTGCCCGCCAACTTCTCCAGGGGCGGCAGAGTACGGGCAATAAGGGTCAGATAGTTCACCTTGCGGGCGAGAATGCGGGCACATGCGCTGCCAATGGAACCGCTAGCCCCTAGCACGGCCACTTCGGCCCTATCCAGATCGATCCCCATCAGCTCCGCCGCCTTCTCCGTCCCCTGCAGCGCTGTAGCAACCGTATAGCTGTTGCCCGTAGTCACAGCGATATCCAGGTTGCGGGCTATAGAAATTCCCCCATCCCCTACCACGGCGGTCATAGCACCCAGCCCGATAATTTTTGCCCCTAGCTGTGCTGCCTTGCGTCCGGCAGCAACAACTTTGCGAATAGTTATCTCGGGAGGCAGCTCCAGCATTTGCCGGGAAGTAAGGGTTACACCGTAAAAACACCCCTCCACACTGCCGTATGGGGATTTAATTCCTGTTATGCTGGAGGTGAAGATCGGCGGCATTCTTTGCATAATGCTCTTCACCAGGCTTTCGGGCCAGCGGCGCATAAATTTATATTTCCGGAAAATGTCATCCGTATTCAAGGGATGAATGATAAAGGAAAAATCTACTGGTCCCTGTTTTTTTGTCGTCATGTTATCCGGTTTACCCGCAACCTCCCATTTATTTTATAAGTCTAGAATGCGCGGCTTGAAATCAAGTTCTTTCAATAAGTAATCATATTCCTGTGCTTCCAGCTCTTTTTTGCTGCCGCTATAGGCTACAAGTACTGCTTCCATAACGTTGGTGCCGAAAGAGCGGCCCTCGATTTCCGGGGTTGTCGTTATTAATGTTTTTACACCTATATTGCGCAAAAGCTCTACATCGGCAGCAGTCACCGTATTGGTGATAACTATCTTTCCCGGGAGATTAAGCGGCATATAACGTCTGATGAAATGAAAGTCGCCGGCAATAATGTCCGCCCCGGCGAAAAAACGGGGATGGCGGGGTCTGCTGCCCTCCTGCTTATCTCCCGTGGGGTAGATCATGCGAAAGGGCAAAAGACGGATTACCGGCACGGCTATGCGGGCGATTAAGGCTAAGGTATGCAGGGATTTCAGGGGAATCGGCAGGTTTAAAATATAAATGAGATCACCGTATGACATTTCACAGCCGTTCTGCTCAAGACTCTGGGCCAATCCAAAGCGGTCCATGGCGCATGTAATAAGGACCTTTTTCTTCCCCTCCAGGATGGAGGTCTCCTTTTTCAGGTACTGCACTACCTGCCGTTCCAAGGTATTTTTCAGCCCTGTTCCGTCCACTATGGGGGTAAGTTTGGCTGCAGCCGCCACCTTTTGTGCATCTCTGAGCGTGTAGCGGCGGTCCACAGCCTGGATATAGATATCCATGCCCCCCAGGCCGAACGCGTCTATCGTACCGTCATGGCGGCGGATCAGTTGGATCATTTTTTGCAGATCCCCATTCGTACCAATGCGTTGCAGCGAAAATGACTGGTTCATTAATTCCAGGGTGGCAATATGATCCCTTTTTGAAGAGCCAAGACTAATGCTGATTATTTTTTTCAATAGCCGACACCTCCTTTTGCTTAAATATTTTTATCTCTGGGAGTCTGCGCCATAACCTGGTCCAGGACCGAGGCAAAACATTGCGGGTCTAAAATGCAATCCTCAGTAATCGGGGAGCTGCCTAGTTCCAGGAATAAAACCTGGCCATCCAGCAAAGCCTCGGCAATTTTAAACCATTTGCGCGAGCCAATGATAATTATTACGTCGAAATGCTGCAATACTGTAATTTTTTCCATAACCAGATTAAAAAAGTCAATGGCGCTTTGTCCCCGTACCAGCTCCCAGCGCTCCTTTTCATCCATCAGCCAGGTAAACTCCACACCCCTGCTTCCAGCGACAGCGCCAATTTCTTCTTTGTTACGCAGGGGAAAACCAATCACCGCCAGTCGTTTTCCTTTGCGCACCTCTCCCAGGGTTTCCAGGCGGGAGATAAAAGTTCGGTCCAGGCCAAGCCGGCCGGCCACCTCCTGCTGGGAAAAACCGGCAGCCCGCAGCTCCAGGATCTGCTGTAAGGCATCTTCAATTTTAGCCCGACTGATGATCTTTTCGCCAATGCGTATCAATATCACAGACAACAAAAAAACCGCCTCTCGCCTGTACTTCTGTCTGGCTGCTACATATTGTGCACATACTTGTGAACATTACCATTATAACAGAGCAAGCAATATAAGACAATGGGTTAAGAACAAGCCGCTAAAAAACGGACCCTTTTGCTTCGGGTCCGTTCCGTTGGTAAAAACATTATAAAGAGAATATCTGGAGCATTTAAAAAGCAATATGGATAGGATGCAACTGTCTAATTGTCCTCCTTTGTTGAAAGCAATAAGATTTCTTCGCGAGGTACATTGAGGATTAAGGCAATCTTTTCCAAGAGATCATGCTGCGGCTTTTTCAAGCCTCTTTCAATATTGCTGAGCTGGCTGGTGGACAGTTCCAGGCATACAGCAAGCTGATGCTGGGTCATCCTTTTAAGACGGCGCAATCCTCTGATGCGGCGACCAAGGATATTATTTTGCATACCGCAACGCCTCTCCTGCGATTATTTCCTTCACCGCTTAACCGGCACGGCATAAATTACATCCTATCATAGATTTATTCGACATAAGTGCAATACTTCCTGCAAAAAGAGACTTTTTTTTCGCAATGCAGGGGAAAACGCTGTTTTAATATTACAGCCAATCAGGAAAAATTTGTGTTATAATACTTTTTGTATAGAAACAACTGCGAGGAGACAGTTATGTTTTTTGATCTTCCCACCTCCCCACGGACCATCCTGGAAAAAATCTCTGCCGGTGGGTTTTCCTGCTATCTTGTGGGCGGCTGCATCCGGGATATGCTCCTCTCCCGTCAACCCTGTGACTACGATTTTGTCACAGACCGAAGCCCCGGTGAGATCATCGCTGCTGCCTCAGAAGCAGGCTGGAAAGCCTGGCAGCAAGGTATCGCCTTCGGTGTGGTCAATGTTTTGGTTCAGGGAAAAAATTATGAAATCGCCACTATGCGCGCGGAAACTTACGGCCTCGATCCTCACCGCCCGGCAAAAGTTGAGTTTCTTGGTAACATTGTAGAGGATTTGGCACGGCGGGATTTTACCATAAACGCCATGGCCATGGACAAGCAGGGACTAATTATTGACCCTTTCGGTGGGCAGGATGATTTAAAAAAAGGGATCATTCGCTGCGTAGGCAACCCCCGGGACCGTTTTCTGGAAGACCCCCTGCGTATACTGCGCGCTGCGCGCTTTGTGGCCAAAACGGGTTTTACCCCTGAGCCGAATATTGCTACCGCCAGTGCGGATAGAGAGGTGCGCCGCCGCTTTACACAGCTTTCCGTGGAGCGCGTCAGGAATGAACTGGAAAAAATCCTCCTCGCTCCTTTCCCCTCCCGCGGACTGCGCCTCCTTGCGGAAACAGGAGTACTTGCGCTCTCCTGCAGCATTAAAAAAGGTGGGAACAGAGAGCCTGTACCTATATTGCCGGAGATCGCCGCCCTTCAAGGAGTGGGACAAAATCCCCGCTTTCATGCACACGATGTGCTGGAGCACACGCTCAGGAGTATTGATGAAATCTCTGCCAGTGCGGTACTGCGCTGGGCCGCCCTGCTGCACGACGCAGCCAAGGGCAGGCCGGAGATCAGATGCCTGAACAAACATGGCGAACCGGCCGACTACGGCCATGCCGGCGCGAGCGCCAGGCTGGCTCAAACCATCCTGGAACGCCTGCGTGGGCCT
>DMPF01000179.1 GCA_003456095.1 Bacillota bacterium | reverse complement strand
GCAATGTTATGGAGCAGCTTAAAATCTGTACTGCAAAACCCTGATATAAAAATTGTTACCCACGACTATAAACCCCTTTATAAACTGTTGGCCAGCCGGGGAATCGAGGCGGCATGCACAGTTTTTGATACCATGCTTGCCGCATATCTGCTGGAGCCCGCCCGGGCCTCTTATGATCTGCTGACGCTCTGCCGCGAAACGGAGGGGTGTCATTCCCTTTTGCCGGAGGATGCCCGAGATGAACAATTACTGGCCAGCTGCTGTGCCGGGTCTTTGCCGCTTATGGCAAAACTACTGTCACTGTTGCGTAAACAAGGCCTGGAGCGGCTTTATTTTACAGTGGAACTGCCCCTCGTTGCTGTGCTGGCACGCATGGAGATGCGGGGCGTAAAGGTCGAGAAGAAGGTTTTAAACAGGCTTGCCGGAGAACTGCAGGAAGAGCTTACTTCTTTGGAGCGGGAGATTATGGCCCTGGCGGGAGAGAATTTCAATGTTAACTCACCAAAGCAGTTGAGCAAGATCCTCTTTGAAAAAATCGGCCTACCTGTGGTCCGTCGCATTAAAACCGGTTACTCCACCGATGCCCGGGCTTTGCAGGAATTGGCCGCCCATCATCCCATTGCCGCCAAACTGGTCCAGTATCGCACCGTATCCAAGCTGATCAACACTTATATTGACGGACTCCGCCCCTTGATTAAGGCGGAAACAGGTCGTATCCATACCACATTCAACCAGACGGTAACCGCAACCGGCCGTTTAAGCAGCAGCGACCCCAATCTGCAAAACATCCCCACCCGTTTTGCCGAAGGCCGGCGCCTGCGTGAAGCTTTTACCGTATCCGACAAAGACAATATAATCCTGTCAGCCGACTATTCGCAGATTGAGCTGCGTATTATGGCACATCTTTCGGAAGACGAGGGCTTGCTGGATTCTTTCCAAAGAGATCAGGATGTGCATACACGTACCGCGTCCGATGTTTTTAACGTATCCTTGGAAGAAGTGACACCGCAGCAGCGTAATGCCGCAAAGGCGGTAAACTTCGGCATTATATACGGTATCAGTGACTATGGTCTATCCCTGGACTTAAAAATTTCGCGCGCAGAGGCAAAAAAATTTATTGATGAGTATTTCCGCCGCTACAGCGGGGTTGCTGATTATATCAAGCGCTGCGTGGAGACAGCTAGACGTGAAGGCTATGTCACCACCCTAATGTCCCGCCGGCGCTATATTCCCGACATTAATCACCCCAACCACAGCCGCCGCGGTTTCGCCGAGCGGGTTGCCCGCAACACGCCCATTCAGGGTTCGGCCGCCGATATTATTAAGGCGGCGATGGTCGCCATAGACCGTGAATTGACGCGTCAAGGCTTTGCGGCAGCAATGCTGCTGCAGGTGCATGACGAACTGATTTTTGAGCTGCCTTCCCATGAACTGACAGCGGCGGCGCGGTGCGTGCAACGGCTGATGGAAGAGGCCTTTCTTTTAAAAGTGCCTTTAAAAGTTGACCTTAAAGCCGGACCGGACTGGTATCACCTCTGCCCTCTGGAAGGGGATATATGACTTAATGCCAGAGCTGCCCGAAGTGGAATCTGTAGCGCGTGCCCTTGCGGAGTGTATGCCGGGCAAACAAATTGCCGCTGTTAAGTTTTTTTTCACCCAAATGTTGCGGGAGCTGGATGAGAAAGAATTTACCCGTCTCCTTTGCGGCCGCAAGATTGAAGAGATCCGGAGACGGGGTAAATATATCCTCTTTTTTTTGAGTGGTGAGATAGTCCTGGAGGTACACCTGCGCATGACCGGTCGTTTCCTCTTTGCCGAAACGGATATACCTCCCGGCCGTTATACGGGGGCCGTTTTTTACTTTAAAGGGGGAGGCACCCTTCATTTTCAGGATATGCGTAAATTCGGCACTTTCAAACTCTGGGAAAAAAATTCACTTTCCCAATCTCCCGCTTATAATCTGGGGCCAGACCCACTGGATGGTTCTTTCTCCCTGCTCTCCTTTATGCAAATTCTGGAGCGCAAGCAGGCTGTGCGTATCAAGCCCTTGCTCTTAAACCAGCAGAACCTGGCCGGTCTTGGGAATATCTATGCCGATGAAGTCCTACACCGTGCCCGTATCCACCCGTGCCGCACGGCGGGGAGTATTACCCTCCCGGAAAAGAAGCGCCTCTTTGAAGCCATTAATACCGTTTTGCGGGAGAGCATTGCCGGCGGGGGGACCACCTTCTCCGATTTCCGTGACCTGCTTGGCCGCACAGGTAACTTCCAGGCGCAACTAAGAGTTTATCGCCGGGAAAAAGAGAGATGCCGCGGCTGCGGCACTCCAATCAGGCGGATGGTGGTGTGCGGCCGGGGCACCTATTACTGTCCCACTTGCCAGCAACTTCCAGGTCAGCCTGCTTGCTGAAATATTTGTATACGCTGGTTTATTATTAACGCTTAAGGCGAGGGGAAAATGGTCAAGGTTGGTCTGACCGGTGGTATTGCCTGTGGAAAATCAATGGTGGCGGCAATGCTGGTGCGTAAGGGCGCTTTGCTTCTTGATGCGGACCTTCTGGCCAGAGAGGTAGTAGCGCCGGGAGAGCCGGCCTGGCGGGAAATTAAAGACTGGCTGGGTGATACTTATTTACATGAGGACGGCACTTTGCACCGGGAGCGGATTGCCGGCCTGGTATTTTCATCCGCGGCAGCACGGGAAAAGTTAAATAATATTGTCCACCCTCGCGTAATCGAACTGCTGCGGCGGCGCAGCGCCGCGCTGGAAGACGCAGGGCCGGATGAGGTCCAGGTCTGGGATGTGCCCCTCCTTTTTGAGGCTGGGATGAACGAAGTGGTCGATCTTATCTTGGTGGTGGCGGCCCGGGAAGACGTTCAAGTGCAGCGATTGGTACAGCGGGACGGTCTCAGAATGGCGCAGGCTCTCTGGCGCATCCGCGCACAGATGCCCCTCGCGGAGAAGATCAGGTCTGCCGATTATGTCGTTTATAACAACGGCACCCTGAAAGAATTGTCGGAACAGGTGGATCGCTTTTGGCAAGAGATATCCGATAGACTTTTTTAAGCATATTAACGTTAAAAGGTGTGGTATTTTGTTCGATGAAAGAAAAGCACGGAGGCTAACCGGTTTGCTGCTTTTTGCAGCGGCTGTGTTTCTATTTATAATGCTGACACCGTATATTCATCGTATTTTTTACCCACTGCACTACCGGGAGGTTATTGCGGAATATTCAGGCCGGCATGATCTTGAACCGCAGCTGGTGGCTGCTGTAATCCGGGTGGAAAGCAATTTCAACAGCGCTGCCGTGTCGAAGAAAGGCGCAAAGGGATTAATGCAGATTATGCCCCAAACGGGGGTCTGGATTGCCGGGCAGATGGGAATGGATGACTTTGCCCCGGAAAA
>DMPF01000153.1:1132-2593 GCA_003456095.1 Bacillota bacterium | reverse complement strand
ATATGGATAAGCTGGTGCTCGGCCTGCCGGCAGGCAGCCTGCAGAAATCAACCATGGAGATTTTTAAAAAAGCGGGTTTCAATATTTATGTGCACGATCGTTCTTATTTTCCCTATATTGATGACGAAGAGATAGAGTGTATCCTGATCCGTGCCCAGGAGATACCCCGTTACGTGCAGGATGGGGTCCTGGACTGCGGTATCTCCGGCAAGGATTGGATTGCGGAGACAGAAGCGGATGTGGTGGAGGCGGCGGAATTTTGCTATTCCCGCCAGGGACTGCGTCCTGTGAAGCTGGTGCTTGCCGTCCCCGACAGCTCTCCCATAAAGAGAGTGGAAGATCTGCAAGGGAAAAAGATAGCCACCGAGCTGGTGGATGTAACCAAACGGTTTTTAGCTGAACGTAACATTACGGCTGCTGTGGAGTTTTCCTGGGGGGCTACGGAGGTCAAGCCGCCGGTGCTGGTGGATGCTATTGCCGAACTTACGGAAACGGGCCGTTCCCTTAAGGCCAACAACCTGAGGATTATCGAGACTGTTCTTACGTCCACGCCCCGTTTCATCGTTAACAACAACAGCTGGCAGGCGGCATGGAAAAGGAAAAAAATTGAGCAGATCATTATGCTGCTGCAGGGAGCCATGCTGGCGGAAGTGAAGGTCGGGCTAAAAATGAATGTCAACAAGGAAAACCTGCAACAGGTCCTTTCGCTATTGCCGGCTCTGCGTAAACCGACAATCTCCTCCCTGCAGGATGATACCTGGGTGGCGGTGGAAACGGTCATCGATGAGAAGATGGTACGGGATCTGGCTTGCAAACTCAAGGAAGCAGGGGCAGAGGGTATTATCGAATATTCCCTGAACAAGATTATTCCTTGAGAGCGAATTTTTACTTTAGCCTGTGAGCGATTGATCGGGTGGTGTAAGAGCATGAAATTTCCGGAGCGGGTTATTATTAAAGGAGCTGGGGATCTGGCCAGCGGGACAGCACACCGTCTCCAGCAGGCCGGCTTTAAGGTTGCCATGCTGGAGCTGCCCCAACCTTTGGTGGTGCGCAGCACGGTGGCCTTTGCCCTTGCCGTGTATCAGGGAGAAACGGACGTGGAGGGGGTGCGCGCCCGTCTGGCCCGTCCCGCCGAAAGCCCGGAAGCATACTGGGAGCAGGATATTATACCTGTCTATGTGGATCCGGCGGGTGCATTGATCCGGCGCCTTTACCCCCATGTTTTCATTGATGCTGTTATGGCCAAGCGTAATACCGGAACGAGCTGCGATGACGCCCCTGTTGTTATTGGACTGGGCCCCGGTTTTACGGCCCCTCAGGATGTTCATGCCGTTGTGGAGACCAAGCGCGGGCACGACCTTGGCAGAGCGATCTACAACGGTGCGGCTGCACCAAATACGGGGGTGCCGGGCCGCGTTAAAGGTTATGGCGCGCAGCGGGGGCTGCGTGCCCCCGCTGCCC
>DMPF01000153.1:0-830 GCA_003456095.1 Bacillota bacterium | reverse complement strand
ATGACGCGCAGCGGGTGCTGCGTGCCCCCGCTGCCGGGGTATTCCGTGCCCAACGCTCCATTGGCGATCTGGTGCAGGCGGGCGAGACGGTTGCCTTTGTTGACGGGGTCCCGGTGGTGGCTGCCATTGACGGTATGGTGCGGGGTATGCTTTTTAACGGCTTGCCGGTGGAACAGGGGATGAAGGTGGGGGATCTTGACCCCCGCGGCCGGGAGGCAAACTGCCATACCATCTCCGATAAAGCCCGTTCCGTCAGCGGCGGCGTATTGGAAGCGATTATGCACCTGTGGTTTAAACAGGGTAAAGCCCTGCATTAATGGTCTAATCAACTCTGTTGTTGCGTCTCCGTTATACTTGATTAAATATTACGTCTTTGCCGTGATCATCTTCGCTTCTAGTGAGAAAGGGTGTTTTAGCATGAAGATTCAGCACCTGGAGACAGAAAAGGCAGTGGGTTGCATCATCTGCCATGATATTACCAAGATCGAGAAAGGCGCCTTCAAAGGAGCCCTTTTCCGCAAAGGCCACCGCATCCGCCCGCAAGATGTGGATGTGCTGCTTGACCTGGGTAAAAACCACATTTATACCTTGGAGCTTGATGCTGATGATGTGCATGAAGACGATGCCGGCACGCGCATTGCCCGCGCTCTGGCCGGACCCGGCCTGGAGCTAAGCGGCCCCTCCGAGGGGCGCCTGGACCTGACAGCACGGCACGCCGGCCTGCTCAAGATTGATGTGAACCGCCTGCAGCGCATTAACTCTGTCACCGATGTGGTGGTGGCGACGCTGCACAACAACTCACCGGTACAACCGGGAGAGAAGGTGGCCGG
>DMPF01000176.1 GCA_003456095.1 Bacillota bacterium | reverse complement strand
GGTAAAGGGTGCGGAAGATGAGTTATACCATAATTGCGTGGAGATGCACTCTTGGGTCGATTCTATCTTTGTTTTGTTCAAAGCAAAGCGGAGCTGTTATGGCAGCTCCGCCACATCCAAAGTTGACGACCGTAATTGTAATCAGGTCAAAAGTGCCAGCAATTCGTCAAGATCGGTGATCATCTCTTTTAAAATCTGAATCCTGGCTTCCTGCACCGCAAAGATATTATCTGCATTGCCCTTCATCCCGGGGGCGTTATTATTTCGCCTGTTTTCCCTCAAGCTGGCGCTCTCATCGCGAATCCGGCCAAGGCTTTCCGCAAACTTTTCCCTGTTTTCCTTAATCAGGCGCAGCTGTTCACGCACGGCAACCGCTTTTTCCTCCGGAAACGATTCCGGGTTTTCCCGCAGCGTTTTGATTAACTCCCGGGCCAACTTCGTTTTTTCTTGTTTCGTCTCGCGCAGCTCCTTGATTTCCCGCTTGTTTTGCCTGATTTCTTTCGCCCTCATCCGGGCCTGTTCACGCTGAGCCTTAGCCGCGGTAGCAGCCTGTTCCCGATCAGCCTGCTTATTTTGCCTGATTTCTTTCGCCTTCATCCGGGCCTGTTCACGCATTTCTTGGTTCTCAGGGTTAAACTTGGGTCTGCCCTGCTGTCTTTGAGTGGCCTTAGGTGGGACCTGTTCTTTAACTTCTTGTTGGGCAGCCGCCTCAGCCTGGGCTTGGCCTGCAGTATTTCCCAGCCCTTCCTGGCCAGCAGCTTTCGCGTTTGCCGCAAAATAACCGCCAGCCGCCAAGAGCAGCATCACCATCACGCCGACCGATAAAAGTTTATTTAACACTGCTAAGAGCCTCCTTCATCTAAAAATTCAATTCTTCTGCCTTGATCTCATCCATTGCTTCCAAAGTGTCCAGAAGTAACTCCAGCTCCTTGTCAACCTCTTCCAGCAGCTGACCGGTGTCTGCAAATACGGGGTTTTCTGAAATGATCACCAGTGGCTGCTCATCTCCCGCGGGCAATACCTTCTCTGCTGCTTTCGTAGAGTCTGACTGTTGCCGCGCCACGGGCTGCCCGGCATACACTGCTACTTCTTTCACGGTTTTATCTTCCGGCGCCGCTTGTCCCGCAGGCGCTATCTGTCCCGCTGGCCCCGCCTGTTCCTCTTGTTCCGCTTCTCCCGACGGCACCGCTTCAATGTCTTTGACAACATCGCTTTTGCCGGTCTCCTCCCCAGGGCTGGAAGACCTATTCTCGCAGCCGGCCATTAGAACCGTTGCCAACAAAACCGCTGCCAGAAGCGGCATCAATAATTTCTGCAACAGCTACACCTCCGCTCCGGTAATATTGCTTCCCCGCTTTGCTTAATCTTATATTACTCACCTTGTGTAACCGGCGGATAATCAGTTTGTAAACAGTTTGTAAACATATTATTTCCCGGGAAACATTACTATTGCCACGGTACCTTTCTCGTCGCTTTCCAGGGTAATGTGCCCGCCATGCAACTCCATAATGGCCTTGGCAATGGGCAGGCCAAGTCCAGTGCCGCCTGTTGCCGCATCCCTTGACCTCTCCACCCGGTAAAATTTCTCAAACACCAGCGGGAAGTCCCCGGCGGGAATGCCGGGGCCTGTATCCCAAACCTTAAGGGTTACCGGCTGTTCCCCTCCGGTCACACTAATGCCTACCCTGCCGCCGGCAGGGATATATTTAATTGCGTTAGACAGCAAATTGCCGATAACCTGTTTGATTCTGTCGCTGTCTGCATAAACCGCCACCTCTTTGTCACAACCGCTAATTTCCAACTCTATGGCTTTAGACTTAGCCTGAACCGCAAACAGCTCTGCCATTTCCCTGACCAAGCGGCACAAACCAATTTCATTTCTTTGCAAGACGATACCGCCGGCCTCCAGCCGAGCCATTTCCAGCAAATCATTAGTCATGGCAGTAAGGCGGTTGGTCTCCTGTAAAACAAGGGTCAGGCACCGGGGCCGCTCCCGGGGAGGGATCACGTCGTCCAGCATCCCCTGTACAAAGCCCCTGATTGCCGCCAAAGGTGAGCGCAGCTCATGGGAAACCCCGGCAATCAACTCCCTGCGCATCTTTTCCATCGCTTGCAGCCTATTTTTCAAATGGTTAAAGGAGCGGACCAGCCGGCCTATTTCGTCGCTGCCGCTTTCTTCCATATCCGCCGTTTCCCTGCCGCTGGCCATAGCCTCCGCGGCAAGGCTTACCCGGACAATCGGGCAGGCCAGGCGGCGGGAAACAATGTAAACCACCAGTAAAGCCAGGCCCAGTAAAGCAGCGCCGCTCAGCCAGACAACTTTTCGGCCCTGGGCTAAAACTCCTTCCAGCTCGTTTAGGGGTGAATATAAAATTACCGCTCCTGCTACCTGGCCACCTGCCAGAGAAGGCACACCTGCCGCTACCACATAGGCGCCGATTTCCGGCGCAAACTGGCGTCTTTTGATTACTATCTCCCCCCGCCGGATTCCTTCAAGGAGTTCGTCCAGCCCTTCATCCGCTGGCAATTCCTGTAAAGCTGCCTGCTCAGGCAAGCCGCTGCCTGGCATACTGAAGAGCACCACCCTGGCATTCGCCGTATGGCCGGCAATATTGGCAGCGAGAGCCAACTCATTTTCCGTCATATGCCCCCGCCTTGTTCTAACTAACAGGGCATTCAGGTAATAGCCCGTCTTCAGCATCTCCTCCTCCTTGACCCGGAACAGATGTTCTTTTAGAAACAAAGACAGCAAAATGGAAAACAACAGAATGGCAGCAGCAATTATCAGCACATAGGTCAGCATCAGGCGACTAAAAATGCTCTTCACGGATCCACCTCAAATTTGTAGCCCACGCCGCGAACGGCCTTGAACCTGTAGCCGCAACCCTCGTACTCCAGTTTTTCGCGCAACCGTTGGATATGTACATCAACTGTCCTGGTTTCTCCGGCGTAGTCATAACCCCAGACTTTTGCCAGCAGCTGCTCCCGGTCAAAAACTTTGTTCTGGTGCTGCCGGAAAAAAAATAACAGTTGCAGCTCTCTTGGTTTTAGCTGCACTGCTTTCCCGTCCAAACGCACTTCATAAGTTTCCATGCTAATCTCCAGCGACCCGATTTTATCAAGCGCAGGCGCTGAAGCAGCGTTCCCGGCTCCCCTCCTAAGCATCACCCTGACCCTGGCCACCACTTCCAGCGGGTCAAAAGGCTTAACTACATAGTCATCGGCACCAAGTCTGAAGCCTGCCAGCTTGTCCTCTAAGCCATCTTTGGCTGTCAGCATTAGCACCGGCACATTGCTTTCCTGCCGCAATGCCTGGCAGAGATCAAACCCGCTCTTTCCCGGTAGCATCAGGTCAAGCACAACAACATCCGGCCTGATCCGGCGAAAAATATCCAGTGCCAGGCCGCCGTCTTTGACCAAAAAAACGCTAAAACCCTCAAATTCCAGATAAAGCTTAAGAATCTCCAGGATATTGGCGTCGTCATCAACAACCAGAACCTTTTTCCCCATTTTTCTCTCCTCAGAAATAATGGTCAGGTCTATATTTTTAACATTGCCGCTTGTATCCTCATATTAAATTTCGTCCCCGAACGATATGCCGACAGATTTGGCGGCACGAACCAGCTCGCCATGCGGATTAACTCGTTTCAGCTCAGAAACGGCTGCTTGCAGAGGCACAGAATCAACTATACCCCCCTGCAGACAGGCCATTTTCCCGAACTCACCATTCATCGCCAGCTCTACTGCCTTCACCCCGAAGCGCGTACCTAAGATTCGATCGAAGGGTGTAGGTGTCCCGCCGCGCTGCAGATGCCCAAGGACGGTAACGCGGGTTTCCACACCGCTTTTTTGCTGGATTACCCGGGCCACCACGCCGGCTACGCCGCCCAGTTTGTCCAGAAGGGGATTGCCCTCAACTTTATCCTGGTAGACCAGTTCACCGTTGGGCAGTTCGGCTCCTTCCGCCACAACCATGATCGAAAATTTTTTGCCGGCGCGGCGGCGTGCACTGATTTTTGCGCAGACAGCCTCGTAGGTGAAGGGGATTTCCGGTATGAGAATTACATCGGCGCCACCGGCCATGCCGGAGTGGAGAGCAATCCAGCCCGCGTTTCGTCCCATTACTTCCAGAATCATCATGCGGTGATGCGATTCAGCGGTGGTGTGAAGTTTATCAATGGCATCGGTGGCTGTGTTTAAAGCTGTGTCAAAGCCAAAGGTAAAATCAGTGGCCGAGAGGTCGTTGTCGATGGTCTTAGGAATTCCGATGGCCGGGACACCTTTTCTAAATAATTCATGTGCAATATGGAGGCTGCCATCGCCTCCCACCACAATCAGCACATCTACGCCCATCTCCCGGAGGTTGGCAATAGCCCTGTCCGAAACATCTCCCCAAATGGTTTGGCCGGCTTTTTCTCCTACCGGATAGCGAAAGGGGTTGTCCCGGTTGGTAGTACCCAAAATGGTGCCGCCGCGATGGAGGATGCCGGAAACATCTCTGTCTTGCAAAAGGGAGCAGCGGTTTTCAATGAGGCCCCCGAAGCCGTCCATAATCCCCAGCACTTCGATGTCGTAGCGAAAAAAAGCGGTTTTGGCTACGGCACGGATCACCGCATTGAGGCCTGGACAGTCGCCGCCCCCGGTCAGTATACCAAGCCGCTTTACTTCTGTATTATTCATCTAAAGAACCTCCATTCAGTGTCTGTTTCGCTGTTTCGCCTCCGGCATGTTGTCACACCGGCGGGAATCAACTATTGCTGATATATATACATCGACAATTTCCCTCACAAGTTTAAATCTTTAATTTTCCCAGGCGTAAATATAAGCCTGAGCGGTAACATGATATTTACTTAATACCTAACTTTTGCA
>DMPF01000150.1 GCA_003456095.1 Bacillota bacterium | reverse complement strand
GGAAGACCTTGCAGGCTTGCGCAGGCCTCAATTTCTTTATGGCACGGCCACAGGGATTGGCAGTTTGCCCCACACCGGCGCCGAAGCGGCCCTTCGCCTTATTTTTACCCATTTTCCCGATGCGCCCCATTGGCCTCAACTTCCGGCACGCGGGCGGGCGGAAGGATTTGTCCGCCAGTCCCTCTATGCCCTGGAGAAACTGGGAATGCTCCAAATAAATGAAAGCCCCCCTTTTTTCTGTGATATGGATGATGATTGGCCCGTCAAATTGGAACGCTTTTACAACCTCTGCCTGCAGACGGAGGAAGAGATGGATGGAGCCCTTAGTTTTTTTGCTTTTCCAGAGGAAACGGCAGAAGGCTTTTATTCTTTTCTGGATAAGCGGTCTCAGCTTGCGGGAGATGCTCCGCTCCGATACATAAAAGGCCAGATCAGCGGTCCCCTTTCCCTCGGCCTTCAGTTAACAGGGGGCGATCAGACTGCCGCCTTTTACCGTCACGAGCTGCGGGAGATTATCACGCGCAATCTGACCATGCTGGCCCGCTGGCAGGTGCGTACTTTAAAACGCTTCTCCTGCCCCGTCCTTGTTTTTGTCGACGAACCTGCCTTGCTCTCCTTTGGTCAGTCAACCTATATCTCCCTCTCCCGTGAGCATATTCAGGAGAGCCTGCGGGAGGTTATCCGCGCCATTACGGCGGAAGGGGCTTACGCCGGTGTGCACTGCTGTTCCGGCGTGGATTGGTCCATTCTATTTGAACTGCCCTTGCATGTGGTCAACTTTGACGCGTACAGCCATTTCCCTTCCTTACTGGTATACAGCGAAGAGCTGCAGGCGTTTTTGCAGCGGGGCGGCTGCCTGGGCTGGGGCCTTGTCCCTACCGCACCGGAGATTGAAATCGAGGACTGTGGCCGCCTGTGGCAGATCTTTGCGCGGGATATTGATCGTCTGTGCAAAAAAGGGGTTGCGGAGGGGCTATTGCGGGAACAATATATGTTGACCCCCAGTTGTGGTGCCGCTGTGCTCACTGTCCCCCAAGCGGAAAAGGTCTATCGCCTTACGGCTGAGCTAAGGGAGCGTCTGGCGGGAAAATAGGCAGGAAGCAAGAAAGGGAAAAGATGGAACTGGAAGATTTTCTAAAAAAAATAACGGAAGGGGACGGCGTATCCGGCTATGAAGAGAGCACGGCGGCTGCTATTGCCCGTGCTTTTTCAGCGTATGTGGCGGAGGTTCGCCGGGATAACCTGGGAAACCTCATTTTTTATAAAAAGGGAAAAGGTACTCCCGCGCCCCGTATTATGTTCTGTGCACATATGGATGAGATTGGTCTCATCGTAACATCCATAACGGAAAAGGGCTTTCTGCGCTTTGGTACACTGGGAGGCTTTGATCTGCGTACACTGCCCGGCCAGGATGTGACCATCCACGGAAAAGAAAAATATCCCGGTGTAATCGGCCAGCTGCCGCCCCACCTGCGTAAGGGGGAGAAAGAAAAGAAGGCTCCGGAGCTGGAAGCTCTTTTTATTGATACAGGCCTTCCCCCGGAAGCGGTACGGGCCGGCATTGAGGTGGGTGCGGTGGTGGCGATTCGCCGGGATATGATCACGCTGCGTCACCGCTGTCGCGCCGGTAAGGCATTTGATGACCGGGCCGGGGTTGCCGTGCTTTGGCAGTGTGCCCGTGACTTAAGCCGCATGGAACATGAAGCTGATATTTATCTTGTGGCTACCGTACAGGAAGAAGTCGGTGTCAGGGGGGCGATGGTTTCCACGTACGGTCTGGAACCGGACCTGGGAGTGGCTGTGGATGTCTGCCACGGGGATTTCCCCGGCGCACTGGAGCATGAGGTTTCCCCGCTTGGCAAGGGACCGGTAATCACCAGCGGTCCCAATATTCACCCCCGCCTTTACGAACGGCTGCTTGCGATAGCATCGGACTACAAGATCCCCCATGGAAAAGATGTCTCCCCCGGACCTACAGGCACGGACGCCCGGGCGATCCAGGTAAGCCGGGAGGGAATCCCCGCAGCGCTCCTTTCCGTCCCCTTGCGCTATATGCATACATCTGTGGAACTCCTCGACCTGGACGACCTGAAGGGGGCCGGACGCCTGCTGGCATTTTTTGCTGCCGGCGTGGATCGTGCCTTTGTGGAGGAATTAACATGTTTTTAAAAGAACTGAGCGAGCTTTCCGGTGTCTCCGGCAATGAGGACATGGTCCGGGATTTTATCCGGGGGAAATTGTCAGCCTGGGGTATCCATCATGACTGTGATGCCTTAGGGAACCTTTATGCTTATAAAGGTGACGGCGCAACAGGAGCTGTTGGAGGCCTCATGCTCGCCGCCCATATGGATGAAGTGGGTTTGATGGTTTCTGCCATTGAAAAGTGCGGCCATCTGCGCTTCTACAAGGTGGGGGGCATCGATGAGCAGTTTCTTGTCTCCTGCCCGGTGTACATCGGCAGTGCCGGCATCAGCGGGGTCATCGGTGCCAAAGCCGTCCACCTGCAGAAAAAAGAGGAGCGGGGAAAACTCCTGGAAGTGGATAAACTCTATATTGACATAGGGGCAAAGGATAAGGATGACGCGGCAAAAGTGATCAAGGTTGGCGATTATGTCTCCTTTGCGGCCCGGACAGCAACCTTTGCGGATACCTTTAAAGGAAAGGCCCTGGACAACAGGGCGGGCTGCGCCGCCCTGTTGGAAATCCTGCAGCGTGATTTCCCCGGTTCATTTACCGCTGTTTTTACGGTGCAGGAGGAGATTGGCTGCCGCGGCGCCAGGGCAGCCGCCTATCGCCTTAATCCCCGCATGGCCCTGGTTGTGGAGACGACGATTGCGGCGGATCTGCCTGATGTGGAGGAAAAGGACCAGGTTACGCTGCTGGGGAAAGGCCCTGCCTTTACCCTGCAGGACGATTCACTGATCGCCCACCCGCGCATCCTGGAACGGCTCATGACGGTTGCGCAGGAACAGAATATTTCCTGCCAATTTCGCCGTTTTACGGGCAGCTCTACCGACGGCGGAGCCGTAACCCAGACCCGGGAGGGGGTACCTGCCGGGGTGATCTCTACCCCCTGCCGCTATCTGCACGGTCCCGCCTCTTTGCTCTGCCTGGCGGATTGGCGCAACGTGGTGGAAGTTGTGGATGGATTTATTAACTCAGTACTGGCAAAGGGGTTGTAAAAGATGAAGGAATGGCTTACCAGGCTCACCGCAGCTTTTGGCCCCGCCGGCCGGGAAGAAGAGGTGCGCGACCTGTTGCGGCAAGAATTGTCGCGGTTGGGTGAAACTGATGTGGTTGTGGATGATCTGGGCAATCTCATCGTTTCACGGGGAAATGGTGGCGGCAAAAGGATTATGGTTGCCGCCCATATGGATGGGGTCGGCTTTATGGTTACCAGTATTGAAGAAAACGGATTTTTGCGTTTTGCCCCGATTGGGGGGATTCAGGTTCATTCTCTGCCGGGAATGCGTCTGAAGTTATCGCGGGGTGTAAATGGTGTGATCGGCCAGGAGAAAATTAAGGAACAGAAGAGCCTTGATTTTTCCAAGCTCTTTATCGATATAGGTGCTGGCAGCCGTGAAGAAGCGCAGGAGCAGGTGCAGATCGGCGACACAGCTGTCTTTGCCGCGCCGCTGGTGCAAGAAAGGGAACGCTTTATTGCCGGGACAATGGATAACAGGGCCGGCTGTGTGGTACTCCTGGAAACCATACGCCGTCTGCCTGCCGAACTGCCCCAGGCTGTAACCTTTGTTTTTACCGTGCAGGAAGAAGTGGGATTGCGCGGTGCCCAAGTTGTAGCGTACCGCATCAAACCCCATTTTGGCCTAGCGGTGGATGTTACGCGCACCGGCGATACACCCGAGCCTCAGTTCAAGACAGATGTTTCCCTGGGCAAGGGGCCTACAGTTAAGCTAAAGGACAATTCGGTGATCTGCCATCCCCGCGTTACCGCGCTGATGCGCCGTGTGGCAGAAGCACGGGCTATTCCCTACCAGCTGGAAGTGTTGGAACAGGGAGGCACGGACGCGGGAGCGATCCACCTTTCCCGGGAAGGTGTGCCTACAGGCGCCCTCTCCATACCCTGCCGCTACATTCATACACCGGGGGAGATGGTGGACCGCAACGATATGGAAAACAGCGTTTCCCTGCTGCTTGCCCTGCTGCAAACACAATGGTAAAAATTTCGGGACACAAAAAATTAAAAAATTTCGGGACACAATGAAAATTTTTCAAAAAAAATTTTCATTGTGTCCCGAAATTTTCATTGTGTCCCGAAATTTTTACCTTGCATTTGCATGAGGAAAATGCTAAAATGACCGAGGGCGGGGATCCGTAAGGACTCTGTACCTTTTTCAATTGTTTTGCCGTGCTTGAAAACTATTTCGGCATATACTGCCTGGAGCCGTAAATGGACCGGGACAGGGTGCATGCTAAGGAATTTTTTGATGATGCCTTCCTGTTCGCGGGAAGGTATAGTTTTTTTTAGAGGGGTTGCTGATGAAACGCCTGGCGATTATTGGAGCGGGTAATGTGGGAAAGGTGCTGGGGACCGCTTTAAAAGCGAAGGGGTACCGGCTCGGTGCCGCGTTTTGCCGTACAGAGATGTCGCGCCGGGTGGCGGAACAGGTACTCCGGTGTCCCGTGCCTGAGACGGCAGCACAAGCGGCGCAGGCCGGGGATATTGTCTTTATCACCACACCGGATCGGGTTATCCGGGAAGTGTGTGAAAAGATCGCTGCGACCGGAGGTTTTCGTCCCGGGCAGTATGTACTGCATACCAGCGGCGCGCACAGTTCTGCTGTTTTAACAGCGGCCCGCGCAGAGGGCGCTTACGTCCTTTCCTTCCATCCTTTGCAGACATTTCCCGGACTGGAAGTAGGCCTTCAGTCCCTGCCCGGGACTTTTTTCACCGTGGAAGGAGATGCGGCAGCTCTCGATCTTGCTGCCGAACTGGTAGATGCCTTGGGCGGCAAGATGCTTTCCATACCCACGGCGCTTAAACCTCTCTACCATGCGGCTGCCTGCGCAGCATGCAATTATCTTGTAACTCTCATGGATGCAGCGTTGGAGATGTACGCAGTTATGGGTATTCCTGCTGAGAATGCCATGGAAGCGCTTTCGCCTCTAGTTCAGGGAACCCTGCGCAATATCGCTGTACTCGGCCCCCAGCAGGCCCTCACCGGGCCCATAGCCCGGGGAGATCTCTCCACCATCTCCTGTCACCAGGAAATCCTGGCGCAGCATTGCCCCGCGCTCCTTCCGCTTTACACCAGGCTTGGACTGGATACGGTTGATTTGGCAAGACGCAAAGGTACCCTCGGAGAAAATGAAGCTCATGCAATTAAACAATTACTGGGAGGTTAAGCAATATGGGTGTGGCAAGGTTGACAACCCTGGACCTGCGGGAAATGAAAAAAAAGCATGAGAAAATTACCATGATTACCGCTTATGACTACCCTACGGCCGAACTGGTTGATGAAGCGGGAGTGGACACCATCCTGGTTGGAGATTCCCTGGGGATGGTTATCCTCGGATATACCGATACTATTTCCGTGACCCTGCAAGAGATGATTCATCATGGCAAGGCGGTGGTTCGTGGCAGCAAAAGGGCCTTTGTGATTATGGACCTGCCTTTTTTGACGTACCAGATCAACAGTGAAGAAGCGCTGCGTAATGCCGGGAGGACGATTCAGGAAACGGGAGCCCAGGGAGTCAAACTTGAGGGAGGGGAAGAGGTCAGCAAAGCTGTGCGTAAGATTACCCGGGCCGGTATTCCCGTAGTGGGGCACCTCGGCCTTACTCCCCAATCGGCAGGACAAATGGGCGGCTTTAAAGTGCAGGGTCGGGATATCAAGGCAGCGCGTAAAATGATCAACGATGCCCTATTTATCGAAGAAGCCGGTGCCTTTATGCTTGTGCTGGAGTGTGTTCCCTGGCAGTTGGCCAAAGTAATCACGGAAAAGCTCTCCATTCCGGTTATCGGTATCGGTGCCGGGCAATACTGTGATGGTCAGGTTCTCGTCTATCATGATGTAATGGGACTTTATACAGGGAAGCGGCCGAAATTTGTAAAGCAGTATGCCGATGCACGTAAGGAGATGCTGCGGGGGGTGAACGGTTATATTGATGCGGTGAAAAAAGCGGACTTTCCCGGGGAAGAACATCTCTTTACCATGCCCGCGGAGGCGCTGGTTGCACTATTGGATAATTGACTGTTGTCCGTCGGCTTAAGGAGGATACAATATGGATTATCTGCAGGATCTGGTAACGCTGCGGGGAAAAATCAGCACCGTGCGCAAACAGGGCAATAGTATCGGGTTTGTCCCTACCATGGGCTTTCTGCATGAGGGGCATCTCTCCCTTATCCGGGCCGCCCGGGCACAAAACGATTTTGTGGTGGTCAGTATTTTCGTTAACCCGCTGCAGTTCGGCAAAGGCGAGGATTATGCCGAGTATCCGCGGGACCTGGAGAACGACAGCAGGCTCGCCGCCGCCGCCGGCTGCGATCTCATTTTTTCACCGGCGGTGCGGGACTTTTACCCGCCGGGCTATGCCACTCATGTAGAGGCGCTGGGCAGTATTACACAGGGTCTGTGCGGCGCCTCCCGGCCGGGGCATTTTCGCGGGGTAACGACTGTTCTGGTAAAGCTTTTTAACCTGGTAACCCCCGATCGCACCTATTTTGGCCAGAAAGATGCACAGCAGTGCCTTGTGGTTAAAAAAATGCTGGATGACTTAAATTTTAATATTCAGTTCAAGATCATGCCAACAGTGCGTGAAGCAGACGGGCTGGCCATGAGTTCGCGCAACAAGTTTCTTACGCCACGGCAGCGCGCGGCTGCCCCCGTACTCTACCAGAGCCTGCGGCAGGTGGAGGCGCTTTTCCGGGGAGGGGAGAGGAACGGGGCGGTGCTGAAGGACAAGGTGCACCGACTGATTACCGCGGTGCCGGAGACAGAGATAGACTATATTGAAATCGTGGGGGTTGATGGACTTAAACCGGCGGAGCAGGTGGAAAAAAGTTGTCTTGTTGCCTTAGCTGTTAAGTTTGGCAGCACTCGTCTTATTGATAATATTATTCTGGAGGTATAAGCCTTGTGGCGGATAATGTGTAAATCAAAAATTCACCGCGCCACCGTTACCGGGGCCGACCTTAACTATGTGGGGAGCATTACCATCGACAGAGAACTGCTGGAAAAAGCAGACATTCTGCCTTATGAAAAAGTTCAGGTGGTGAACAACAACAACGGGGCCCGCCTGGAAACATATGCCATTGCCGGGGAAAGGGGCAGCGGCGAGATCTGTCTGAACGGGGCTGCCGCCCGTTTGGTCCAGTCGGGAGACACGGTAATCATTATTAGTTATGCCCATTACAGCAGGGAGGAACTGGAACATTTCCGCCCCTGCATTATCTTTGTGGACAAGCAAAACCGCATTGTGCGGATTGCGGAAGAAGAACTGGCGGGCACGTTGAGCTAGGAAATATTTTATTAATTTACAATTTTTCAAATATATGCTACACTACTTAGGGCATTAAACTTTACATGGTGCGGTATGGGCAGTGCGGATACGACAGCAATACGCAGCTGCGTATATAGTTTCCGTATGCTGGCGGGAGGTAGAAATGCACGCATATTATCATGCTTTAAACCTTATTCCCCAGCTCGGCCCGGTACGCACCAACAGGCTGCTTGCTGCTTGCGGGTCGGCCTGTGCGGTATGGGAGGCATCAGCATCCCGTCTTGCCGCAGTGGAGGGGTGCGGTGTCGGGCTGGCGGCGCAGATTGCATCGGCGCGCGAATTGATTGACCCCATAAAAGCCTGGCAGGAGTTTTGCAGCCGTGGTTTTACCGCTGTTTCCCGTGATGACGGTGCTTATCCCCTTCTATTGCGAGAGATTCATGATCCGCCGCCTCTCCTTTATTACAGCGGCGACCTGCGGGTGCTGCATCAGCCATCCCTTGCTGTGGTTGGCAGTCGCCGCCATACAGTTTATGGCCGGGAGATCGCTTATAAATTTGCCGCTCAGCTGGCTGTCTGCGGTATCACCGTTGTCAGCGGCATGGCCCGTGGTATTGATACCTGGGCTCATCGGGGAACACTTGATCATAGCGGAGCCACAGCGGCGGTTCTGGGTTGCGGCCTGGATATTTGTTATCCGCCGGAAAACCGCTTGCTCATGCAAAATATTCAGCGGCAGGGTGTTGTTTTAAGTGAATTTCCCCCCGGCAGTGAACCGCTGCCGGCCAATTTCCCCAGGCGCAACCGGTTGATTAGTGGCCTCTCCCAAGGTACTCTGGTAGTGGAGGCCGGGGAAAAAAGCGGTGCCTTGATTACGGCGACTATTGCCCTTGAGCAGGGAAGGGAAGTATTTGCCGTTCCGGGGAGTATCCTCAGCAACTGCAGCCGTGGTTGCCATTACTTGATTAAGCAAGGGGCAAAACTGGTTGACGGCGTGGAGGCGATCTTGGAGGAATTTCCGCCGGAGTATATTAATCGCCTGAAGGTGAATATATAAATGCAAGCAGATAGCTATCCGACCCGGTTGGAGGGGAAAAGATGAACCTTGTTATTGTGGAGTCGCCTGCCAAAGCCAAAACCATACAAAAATTTCTGGGACGCAACTACCAGGTCAAAGCTTCCATGGGACATCTTGTGGATTTGCCGAAAAGCCAGCTCGGTGTGGATCTGGAAAATGATTTTAAGCCAAGATATATCACCATTCGGGGGAAAGGTAAAATTTTGCAGGAGCTGAGAGGGGCGGCGCGCAAAGCTGGCCGCGTCTACCTGGCTTCCGATATGGACCGGGAGGGTGAGGCGATTAGCTGGCATCTGAGCAACTCTCTCGGCATCAACAATGGCGAACCATGTCGTGTTGTATTTAATGAGATTACCAAAGAAGCGATTAAAAATGCGTTTGCCAGGCCGCGCCACCTCGATGTGGACCGGGTGGATGCACAGCAGGCCAGGCGAATTCTAGACCGCCTGGTTGGCTACTTGATTAGCCCCCTGCTCTGGGAGAAGGTGCAGAAAGGTCTGAGTGCCGGGCGGGTTCAATCAGTGGCGCTGCGTCTTATCTGTGACCGCGAAGCGGAGATCAGCGCCTTTAAAGAGGAAGAATACTGGACGATTGAAGGGAAATTCCGCACCGCAGGCGGAAAAGAAACAGTCAAGGCCCGCTTTTTTGGACGCGCGGGCAGCCGTATGCATTTTTCCGATGAGGCGGAAGTAAGGGAGATACTTGAAGGGCTAAGGGGCGGCAGCTATACGGTAGCGCGTGTGCAGGTCAAGGAGCGTCGGCGCAGTCCCTCGCCTCCCTTTACCACCAGCACCCTGCAGCAGGATGCAGCGCGACGCCTCGGTTTTACAGCCAAAAAAACGATGATGCTGGCACAGCAGCTTTACGAAGGGCTGGAAGTGGGCGAGAGGAAGGAGTCCACCGGCCTTATAACCTATCTGCGCACCGATGCCACCCGCGTTTCCCCTACCGCACGGGAGGAGGCGCGGCTTTATATTGCCGAACAGTTTGGCAAAGATTACCTGCCGCTAAGGCCCCCTGTCTATGCGGGAAAAAAAGGAGCCCAGGAAGCCCATGAAGCGATTCGTCCCACCTCCGTGTTGCGGACCCCCTTATCCATGCAAAAAAGCTTGAGCCGGGATCAGCTGCGTCTCTATTATTTAATTTGGGAGCGCTTCCTGGCCAGTCAGATGACTCCCGCCCTCCTTGAACAAGTAAGGGTAAATATTCAAGGGGGCGAGTATACTTTTAAGGCCAGCGGCAGCACGATCAAGTTTCCCGGCTTCCTCACTTTTTACAAAGATGAGACGGTGATCAAAAAGGAGGAGATTCTTCCCCCCCTGCAGGAGGGCGAACCGTTGCAACTACTTGATCTGGAACCATTACAGCATTTTACCCAGCCACCACTGCGCTATACGGAGGCAACTTTGGTTAAGGCTATGGAGAACAAAGGCATCGGGAGACCCAGTACCTATGCGCCCACTATTGAAACGTTGAAAGGCCGGGGCTATGTTGTAAAGGAGGAGAAAGTATTTAAGCCAACCGCACTCGGTTTCATTGTGGTGGAGCTGCTTAAAGATTTTTTTCCGGAGATTATCGATGTGGATTTTACAGCCCGCATGGAAGACAGCCTCGACAAGATTGAGGGGGGAGAAATTAACTGGCTGGATGTGGTAAGGAATTTTTATCAGCCCTTTTCCCAGCGGCTGCAGGTTGCGGCGCGGGAGATGCAGAAGATAACGCTGCAAGAGGAGGCGGGGGAGGCCTGCCCCTTGTGCTCAAGTAAGCTGTTAAAAAGAATGGGCCGTTACGGCAGCTTCATTGCCTGTTCCGGTTTTCCTGACTGCCGTTTTACCAAAAAACCTGCTTCCACGCTAAAAGGGGTAAGGTGCCCCCTGTGTGGCAGGGAGATCGTGGAGCGACGCAGCAAAAAAGGGAAACTCTTCTTCGGCTGCGGCAACTACCCCCGGTGCAGTTTTGTTTCATGGGATATGCCCCTGGAACGGGTTTGTCCCTTGTGTAATGCTTACCTGGTGGAAAAAAAGGGTTGGCGCGGTGGCGCATCATCCGTACGTTGCAGCAACAAGGACTGCGCTTATCAGGAGAGGGCGGCCAAAAAGTGAAGAAAAAGTAACTGGAAATCTTGTCGAATTTTCGAAATTATTTCCAGTGTTTGCTTGCATAAATAATCTGTTTATGCTAATATTGGAAAGAAGGTTTAAGATTGTGTATAATTACATCCTCAGATTCAGCGATTATCTGCGCCTGGAAAAGAATGCATCAGTTTTAACAGTTCAGAGCTACTCCAGGGATATCAGTCAGTTTTTGTCGTTCCTTGAAAAAGAGGCCCTGGACTTGGCAGGGGTGGATTATCGATGCCTGCGTCGCTATCTGGCTATGCTTAAAGAACAGGGCTATGCCCGTAGTTCCGTGGCGCGCAAGTTGTCTGCGGTGCGCACTTTTCTCCGCTACATGAAGCGGGAAGGGCAGCTTACAATTAATTCATGGGAAATAGTCTCCACTCCGAAAAAGGAGAAGAAACTTCCTCAGTTTCTTTATGTTGATGAGGTGGAAAACCTGCTGGAAGCAACGGATCCGGGTTCGCTCCTGGGGTGCCGGGATCGGGCTGTCGTGGA
>DMPF01000081.1 GCA_003456095.1 Bacillota bacterium | reverse complement strand
GGGCAGCAGCAGCGCCTCTCCCTGGCACGGGCCCTTTTACCCCGCCCTTCTTTTCTGCTGCTGGACGACCCCTTTTCCGCCGTGGATGTGCCCACCGAGCAGCGCATCATGGCCAATCTGCGCAGCATAGGAGGAGATACCACCATCCTGATCATCTCCCACCGGCTGCAGACCTTCCAACAAGCGGACAAGGTTATTATCCTGGAGAGGGGCCGGCTGGCCGCCCAGGGAACTCACGCGGCACTATTGGAACGGCGGGAGGAATCCTACATAAGGCTCTGCCGCCGGCAACTGCTCCAGTGCAAATAATCAGAGGAGGCCAGCGCAGTGCATCAGCATTACCACTTTTATGATGAAAAACCGTTAAAGGCCGATCCACAGCTGCTGCGGCGCATGCTCCGCTATGCCCGCCCATACCGGGGAATCCTCGTCCTGGCGCTCGGCCTGACCATGCTGGTAACGGCACTGCAGCTGGCCCAGCCCTATATCCTGAAGATTGCCATTGATCAGTATATCCTTGGCCCCGGAGATGCGGCAGGGCTCCGTTTGCTGGTCTTTTCCTTTTTTATCGCCTTCAGCATGGGGCTCTTGCTTCATTACTGGCAATTTAACCTGCTGATGCGCACCGGACAGCGTATCGTCAATGATATTCGCCTGGATGCCTTTGCCCATCTGCAGGAACTTCCCGTTTCCTTTCTGGATCGTAATCCTGCAGGCAGGCTGGTAACCCGTGTTACCAACGACGCTGAAATCATCAGTGAGATGTATACAGGTTTTCTGCTGGATCTCTGCCGCGACCTTTTCCTGCTTGCCGGGATTGTGGTGGTAATGCTGCGGCTGCATGCACCCCTGGCCCTGCTCACCTTCACTTTTATGCCGCTGGTTGTGCTGGCCATGATTATTTACCGGCGCCAGGCGCGGCCAGTCTTTCGTGAACTGCGCCGCCAGCTGGCCCGTCTCAATGCTTTTGCCGCGGAAAATATCGCCGGCATCCGCGTGATTCAGGCTTTTTTGCAGCAAGAGAGGCGTCTTGGCCTTTTCAGCGCCATTAACGAAGCACATTACCGCGCAGCCCTGCGCGAAATGAAAATATTTGCCGTTTTCCGTCCGGCCATGGATCTGATCCGTTCCCTGGCCCTGGCAGCATTGCTCTGGTTTGGCGGCGCTTCCGTGCTGGCAGGGGTCATCCCCTTTGGTGTGCTTTTTGCTTTTATCAATTATTTGGAACAGTTCTTCCGTCCCTTAAATGATCTCAGCGAGCGCTACAGCATTTTTCAGTCCGCCCTTGCCGCGGCAGAACGCATTTTCCAAATGCTTGATGAAAAAAAGGAAGCGGATACTGCCGTCGGAGAGGGGGCAACCGATGAGGGGGCAACAAAAATAATTCTGGGGGATATTCACTTTAACGGTGTCTGGTTCGCTTACACGGAGGATGAGTGGGTGCTGCGGGATATTAATCTGCAGATAAAGGCAGGGGAAAAGGTGGCCATCGCCGGCCCAACCGGGGCCGGCAAAACATCCCTGGTCCACCTGCTGAACCGCTTTTACCCGTTTGCGCGGGGGGAAATCATCCTGGACGGCATTGATATCCGTGAGTTCGGCCTTAAGGAACTGCGGCGGCAGGTAGGAATTGTTCAGCAGGATATCTTTCTTTTTAATGCCAGCATACGGGAAAACATAACCTTAAACGCCATCACTCTCTCCGAAGGCGAACTGGAAGTGGTATGTCGCGCTGCCGGGTTATATCCGTTCATTCAGGAGATGCCGCAAAAATTTGAAACACCGGTGGGTGAACGGGGTTTCAGCCTCTCCACGGGACAGCGGCAGCTTTTAGCCCTGGCGCGCATCCTGGTCTTTAACCCTTCCATATTTATCCTGGATGAGGCCACGGCCCACCTTGACGCCGAAACAGAGGAGGTGCTGCAACACAGCTTGGCCCACGCCATGCAGGGGCGCACCTCCATTATTATCGCCCACCGTCTTTCCACCCTCAGACTGGCGGACCGCATCTTTTTTCTGCAACAAGGGATACTCACTCCGGTGCAGAACATTAATCACCTGCTGGAAAAGCTGGGGATTCCTTCCTCCGGAGATCCACTGATCTAGCTGATTTTACTGAATTCATGGTGCTACCAGGCCTGGATCCGGACTCAGGGGCTCACTCAGCACCAGGTGCCCTACCAGGGTCTCCACTATTTCCCCTTCAATGCGGATCTGCACCTGCTCCACTCCGGGAAGCTCCGCCAGGGTATTCACAATGGAATAAACGGTGAAGCTCTCTCCGGCGGAGCCGCCCCAGTGGCTGGAGTAAAGTTCCTCGGAAAAATCAGCGTCGGCAATCCCCCCACCGATTTTAACCCCCAACACCTTTACGTCGGAGGGGATCGTTTTTCCGTGGGCTGGATAGGCGGGGCCTTCGATCAGCTCCTCCAGCACGGCGACAGCCTTCTCCCTGCCCGCCAGGATGATCTGACGTTCCTCCCGCACCAGCCGGTCAAACTGTGCATCGGCAAAATAAAGAATTACCGTCTGCCGTTCCGCTTCAGCAGGCGGCAGCGTTGCATCTTCTTTTTCCGCGGCAGGTGGTGGCAGCGCGGGCGTCTCGCCTGGCGCGCAGCCGGCGGGTAAGAGCGGCAGCAACAGCATCAGCAGGGCAAGGGTCAGCGACAATATTTTATTTCTGCTTTTCAACTGGATCACGGCACCTCTCCCCTTTTAACTATTCATTAATAATA
>DMPF01000105.1 GCA_003456095.1 Bacillota bacterium | reverse complement strand
TACCTCTTGCTAAAATAATATTAATGTTAATACGGCCTTGCACAAAAAAAGGAGAGGGTCTCCCCCTCCGGGGTAATATATCCCTCCGGACCAGGGATAAAAACAGACAAACGCCGCACCCTTACCCGCTCAGCCGGGCGGGGCAGCAGATCAATGATCTCGGAAGGGCGTGCCCCTCCACGGTTGCCGGTTGCCAGAAACATGAAAAGTTTACCTTCTCCGGATGCATTTTGCAAGCACAAATTATAGATAAATGGGCGTATATTTACCCTTTTTTGCCTGTCTTTCCCCGGACGCTCCACCTCCAGCACCGCAGCGGCGGCAACTGATTGCAAAGCGGCGGTAAGTTCCGGGGTATAGGGAGAAAAGACAGCCAGATAGAGCGCCGCCTCCACCTGAGCGGCGAGGGCAGGGGCCAGAGGATCCGCGGGCTGTACTTTTTGTACTGCCAGCGCGGGAGGCAGCTGGCAGTTTAACGAACTCTTAAGCTCAGCGCTCTCCCGGCATGCGGTAAGGTCAACCTCCAGATATTCCCTATTGCTCTCAATCCCTACGGCCAGCGGCGCGGCGAAACTAAGACGCGGCTGGGGGTTGAAGCCCTGGCTGTAAACCAGTGGTACGCCGGCCCGGCGCAGGGCACGGATAAAAGTACGCTGCAGCTCCAGATGGGAAAGACAGGCAAACTCGCCCTCCCTGGCAAAAACAATGCGATAACGGTACATCTTCGCCTCCATTTTTGAGCGACATATTTATAGAGAGCCATATTCTAAGTAGTCGGGCAGTTTTCCAGGCCGCAGCCTGCACAGTAAGCATGGCGGCAGGCGGGGGTAATTATCCCCTCCATGGCCCGCCGGTGTTCCCGGATGAGAAATTCTTTGTCAATCCCCGCACTGAGGTGATCCCAGGGCAGGGGATCGGTATAAGCAGGGGCATCCCCGGCATAATCACGGGCGGAAAGGTTCGCCTGGGCCAGCGCCGCCTCCCAGCGCGAAAAGGAAAACTGGTCATGCCAGGCATCAAGGCGGCTGCCCAGTTGATAAGCCCGCTCCAGCACCGGGGCGAGCCTTCTGTCACCGCGGGCCAGAACCGCCTCCAGCAGGCTCATGCCGGTATCATGCCAGGAAAAGGATACCTCTTTGCTTTTGCGCAGCTCTCGGCGCAAAAATTCCAGCCTGCCGCAGATCTCCGCCACCTCTGGCTGGGGCTCCCATTGAAACGGCGTGTGCGCTTTCGGCACAAAAGTGGAGACACTTACATTAATGGAGGACGGTCCCTTTTTACGCCCTTTGCCGCTGCGCCCGATCATGCTGATTTTGCGTACCAGCGTCACCATTCCCTCCAGATCCGCCGGCGTCTCCGTCGGCAACCCCAGCATAAAGTAAAGCTTGACGTGGCTGCCGGAACCCTGCAGCGCTGTTGCCGCCGCTTCAAGCACATCATCCTCCGTTACCTTTTTGTTAATTACATCCCGCAGGCGTTGTGTCCCCGCTTCCGGGGCAATAGTTACCCCTACCGCCTTACCTTTATGCAGGCGGCCGGCCAGCCGTACAGCATGGGCGTCCGCCCGCAGGGAGGGAAGGGAAAGCTCTACCTGCTCTCCGGCAAAATCTTCCTCCAGTACTGCCACCAGTTTATCGATGGCAGAATAATCACTGCTGCTCAGCGAAGCCAGCGAAAGCTCGGAAAAGCCCGTGCCGGCGATCATCTGCCCCGCCTGTTCCCTGAGCCTTTCCACCGACCGCTCCCGCACCGGACGGTAAAGATAGCCGGCCTGGCAGAAGCGGCAGCCCTGGGAGCAGCCGCGAAAAAGCTCCAGCACAGCCCGGTCATGTACGATCTCCATGTAGGGGATGATAAAACAGCGGGGGTAAACAGCCCTTTCCAGATCCGCAACCACCCGCTTGCGCACCGGCAGGGCAGCCTCCCGGGTCAGCGTGCTCATTCCGGCAAATCTACCGTCTTTGTCATAATGATCCTGGTACAGGGAAGGGACATAGATGCCGGGAAGCAAAGCGGCCTCCCGCAGAAAAAGATGGCGCCCGCGCCGACCCTTTTTTTTCCAGTCCCGATATACCTCCAGAAGCTCCGGCAACGCCTCTTCTCCGTCACCGATAACCAAAAGATCAAAGAAAGGGGCCAGCGGTTCGGGATTATAGGCCAGGGGACCGCCGCCAATAACGATGGGATCATGATCCGCCCGCCGGCTGCTGTGCAGAGGAATCGCACCGCAATCAGCATGAGCAGGATAGCCGTATAGTTTAGCTCATACTGCAGGGTAAAACCTACCAGATCAAAACGGTTAAGGGCAGTCCGGCTTTCCAGGGAAAAGAGGGGGATTTTTTCGTTACGCAAAATCTGCTCCAGATCCGCGGCAGGGGCAAAAACCCGCTCCGCATATACACCGGGGAGATCATTGGCCAGCGCGTAAAGGATTTTCAGTCCAAGGTGGGACATGCCCACCTCGTAGAGGTCCGGAAAGGCAAGGGCCAGATGCACTTCCGCCTGACGCGGATCCCGGCAGACGCTGTTGATCTCCTGGCCCAGATAGCGGGCAGGCCGTTGCACGGCAGTGAGCAGCGCGGCCATATCTTTCATCCATTTTCACCCTTTTTTCTATATTATGATCAGAAAAGGCGGCCTTAACCCCTCCCCTTGCTTAAGCGTAAAGAAATATGGAAGGTCTGGCCCAGCACAACCACCTGGTGGCAGCATGACGGCTTAAACCGCTTCAATACATCCATTTAGGCATGACTAGAATTGTATCTTTTGCCGGCGCATGCCCATATTGAGGATCACGCCGATAGCGAGCATATTCGTCAGCATGGAACTGCCGCCATAACTCATAAAAGGCAGGGGCAGGCCCGTGACAGGCATGATGCCTATGGCCATTCCCACATTTACGAGAATTTGAAAGGTAATCATGCTGGCAACTCCGGTGCATACCAGAGCGCTGAAGCAATCCTTGGCAAAGGCGCCGATCTTGAGAATGCGATAAATCAGACAAAGGTAGAGCATCAATAAAACAATCGCCCCCAGCATACCCAGCTCCTCGCCGAGGACGGAGAAGATAAAATCGGTATGCTGCTCCGGCAGAAACTGCAGGCGCGCCTGTGTCCCCTCGAATAGTCCTTTGCCACTGATGCCTCCCGAGCCGATGGCGATCATGGACTGCCTGAGCTGGTAGCCGTAACCAAGGGGATCCATCCCCGGATTGAGGAAAACCAGCAGCCGCATTTTCTGGTAATCCATGAGCTTAAGCCAGAACAGGGGAAACGCAGCGATGCCGGCGGTAACGACAATGGCCAAATGGCCCACCGGTATGCCGGCCATATAAAGCATCGCAAAAAAAATAATGACAAAAACAAGGGCAGTCCCCAGATCAGGCTGCAGCATAATCAGCAGAATGACCGGTATAATATGCAGGAAAAACGGCCAGGCACTCCAGAACCTGTTTACGCGCTCCCGGTAATCGGCCAGCAAACGGGCCAGGGTAATAATGACAATCAGTTTGGCCAGTTCGGATGGCTGAAAGTCAAAAAATATTAAATCGAGCCAGCTAGCACCGCCCATATCCCTGCCGAAAAAAATGACCAGCCCCAGCAAAAGAAGGTTCAGGGCGTAAAAATACCACGACCAGCGATAGAACTTGATATAGTCAATGCTGATCGCCAGCAATATGGCCACCACCCCCATGCCGATCCAAATAGCCTGCTTGCGCACAAAGAACAGGGGATCGCTGCTCAAACCCTGCGTGGCGCTGCTTAACACTATTAAACCGTAGCAGCAGAGAGTTAGGGTAATTAACAGGAGTGGATAATCAAAGTTTTTGAGCAAGCGGCGATTAAACATGCGGCCCTTCCTTCCCAGGAAAAATCAGAAGGTTTCTTCATTTTCTGCAAAAGCT
>DMPF01000216.1 GCA_003456095.1 Bacillota bacterium | reverse complement strand
CAGGGAATCCGCAGCCCTAGGGCTGTTTGGTTCGGTAAGAATGAGGCAGTCGGTCAGCGGCAATATTTCTGCCAGGATAGCTTCAACCGCCTTATCAGCCAGGATGCCCAGGACCAGGATGAGGCGGCGGTATTGAAAAGCCTGGCGGACGGCACGGCGTAAACCCTGGAAGGCCTCCAGGTTATGGGCGCCGTCGATCACCACCAGGGGCAAACGGTGCAGTACCTCCAAACGTCCGGGCCAGCGTGTCTTTTCCAGCCCGCTACGCATCGCCTTTTCCGGAAGGGAGAACCCGCTGCGGCAGAGCAGTTCCCCGGCAGCCAGGGCAAGCGCGGCATTGTTGATCTGGTAATCGCCAAGGAGAGGGATTTGCAGATCAGAGAGATCCTTAAAAAGTCCACGGTAATGAAAACGCTGCTCCGTGTCGCTCTGACTGATCATACTAGCACTAAAATGTCTGTCCAACCGGTAAAGGGGAACTTCCTTTTCCCGGCAGACTGACTCGAAAACCGGTATGGCCGCCCCGCGGGCCTGGGTGACAACGGGCGCACCTTGCTTTATGATCCCCGCCTTTTCACTGGCGATGGCCTCCACCGTGTTACCCAGCACCTGGGTATGTTCCAGGCTAATCGTGGTAATGACGGAAATCAGCGGCTGCACCACATTAGTGGCATCGAGACGTCCTCCCAGTCCCACCTCAAGCACCACGATATCAGGCGCCTCCCGGGCAAAATAACCGAACGCCAGGGCCGTAACCACCTCAAATTCAGTTGGCTGGCCCAGACTTGGGTCGGCTGCTATTTTTTCCACGAGGGGTTTTACTTGTCCAACCAGTTCAACCAGTTGTCCGCGGGAAATATCCTCACCGTTTACAGCCATACGGTTGGTAAACTGCATCAGGTAAGGGGAGGTGTAAAGCCCCACCCGATAACCGGCTTCCTCAAGCATGGAGGCAGCGAAAGCTGCCGTGGATCCTTTGCCGTTGGTGCCGCCGATGTGCAGATATTTACATGAATGATGGGGATTCCCCAGCAGGTTAAGCAGGGCCTCTATCCGCTCCAGGCCCTGGTTCATACCGAAGCGGGCGATGCTGTGAATCCAGGCCAGCGCTTCCTCGTAGCGCAAATCCTACATTCCTTTCTGCATAATCATAACTTTTTAGCCTTAATTACAGTTCCTGCAAACGCAGCAGCAGTTTATCCCGTTTCTGCCTGCATTCCTCTTCTTTGCGCCGCTCTTTTGCGACAACCTCCGGCGGGGCCTTTTGCGTGAACTGCCCGTTTTCCAGTTTAGCCAGGGATTTCTGCAACTCCCCTTCTATGTATTGCAGTTCTTTTTGCAGGCGTGCCCGCTCCTGTTCCAGATCCAGCACCCCCTGCAGAGGCAGATAAATTTCAATTTCACCGGCCAGGGCGCTTAAGGCCTGCTCCGGTTTTTCCCCGTCATCACGGCGCAAGGTAAACTTCCCGGCCCCACTGAGCCTTTCCATGAGCGTACGCTCCTCCTCCATCATCTCCAGGAGATGCTGGGGTGCCCGTATGACAACCGGGGAATCGGTCCCCCGGGAGAGGCCCATCTCCTGGCGCAGGTTGCGCACAGCGTGGATTACCTCCATAATCAGCCCCATCTCCCTGCGGGCATGCTCATCGACCATTTCCGGCGCAAAGCAGGGCCACGGCGCCACAATCAGGGCGTGGACCGTGCCGGAGCGCGGCAAGTGCTGCCATATCTCCTCGGAGATAAAGGGCATGAAGGGATGGAGTAGCTGCAGCGTCCTTTCCAGCACAAAGCAGAGCACCGCCCGGGAACGCTCCCTGGCCTCCCCTTCCTCACCGTACAGCCCCAGCTTGCTCATTTCAATATACCAGTCGCAGAAGTCGCTCCAGAGAAAATCGTAGACCGCCCGGGCCGCCTCACCCAGTTCATATTCCGCCAGCAACTCCGTGGTTTTGGCTACCACTTCGTTATAGCGATCAAGAATCCAGCGGTCGCGGCGCTGCAGACCCGGGGGCAGAGTGCCATCCGGACGGTAATCCTCAAGGTTCATGAGCACGTAGCGGGAAGCGTTCCAGATCTTATTGGAAAAGTTGCGGCTGGCCTCCACATTTTCATGGCGGAAACGCTGGTCACTGCCCGGTGCCTGTCCGGTGATCAGGGTAAAGCGCAGTGTGTCGGCACCAAAACGATCGATAACCTCCAGCGGATCCACACCGTTCCCCAGGGATTTGCTCATTTTCCGGCCCAAGGCATCACGGACCAGCCCGTGCACGGATACATGAGGAAAAGGTATATCCTCCATAAAATCAATAGACATAAAAATCATGCGTGCCACCCAGAAGGTGATGATATCGTAGCCCGTTACCAGCACGCTGGTGGGAAAATAGTGCTGCAGATCGGGCGTCCGCGCGGGCCAACCCATCGTGGAAAAAGGCCAGAGGGCTGAGCTGAACCAGGTATCCAGCACATCGGGATCCTGCGTTAATTCTTCGCCGCCGCAGGAAGGGCAGCGGGATGGATCCGTGCGCGCCACAATCATTTCGCCGCATGGACAGTACCAGGCCGGAATACGGTGTCCCCACCAGATTTGACGGGAAATGCACCAATCCCGGATATTTTCCATCCAGTGCAGGTAGGCACGGGTAAAACGTTCCGGTACAAATTTAATTTTTCCATCTGTCACCACCTTGATCGCCGGCCCGGTCAGCGGCTGCATGCGCACAAACCACTGCAGGGAGTAAAATGGCTCAATTTCCGTGCCGCAGCGCTGGCAATGGCCTACCGCATGCGTGTAATCCTCAATTTTCAGCAGGTAACCGCCCTTTTCCAGATCCGTAAGCACTGCCCGCCGCGCTTCATAGCGGTCCATTCCCGCGTAAGGGCCCATTTCTTCCGTGATTATGCCGTCGGTGTCAATGGCCACAACCACTGCCAGGTTGTGCCGTGTGCCGATTTCAAAGTCATTGGGGTCGTGGGCCGGTGTGATCTTTACCGCACCGGAGCCAAAAGCAGGGTCTACGTAAGCATCGGCAATAACCGGTATCTCCCTGTTCAGCAAAGGCAAAAGCACTTTGCGGCCGATCAGCTCCCGGTAGCGGGGATCTTCGGGATTGACAGCAATCGCCGTATCCCCAAGCATGGTCTCCGGTCTGGTGGTAGCCACGGTAACAGACCCTTCCCAGCCCACACCAGGATAAGAGATATGCGCGAGCATGGAAGGCTTTTCTTCATGCTCAACCTCAATGTCAGAAATGGCCGTATGGCAGCGGGTACACCAGTTAATCATGTAATTGCCGCGGTAGATGAGGCCCCGCTCATACAGGGAAACAAAAACCTCGCGCACAGCCTGGGAACACCCTTCATCCAGGGTAAAGCGCTCCCGTGACCAGTCACAGGAGACACCCAGTTTGTGGAGTTGTTTGAGAATCCGGGCATGGTATTCATCCTTCCAACGCCAGGCCCGTTCCAGAAACTTTTCCCGCCCCAGGTCATGACGGGACAGGCCTTCTGCCGCCAGGTGTTCCTCCACCTTGTTCTGGGTGGCAATGCCGGCATGATCCGTACC
>DMPF01000023.1 GCA_003456095.1 Bacillota bacterium | reverse complement strand
TACAGTCCATCACTTTTTAAGAAACTTCGGGCCGGGCAAAGCTTTAACCGGCGTCTGCTCGTGAAACAAATGGCGAAACGCATGCGCCTGCTCGTGGAAGACGGTATGCTGTTGCACGTGGGGGAGAGTGTTGAAGATATTTTTCTTTCGATCCAGAGCATACACACTATGGGGGCTCAACAAGTCAGGGTTATGACCTATGTCCCTCCCAAAATAAATGGTATTTGCAGACAAAAAAAACATCATCTCGACGAGGAAATAGTAATCGCAATTCTACGTTACATTTTTCCAGACAGGCTAATTCCCGCTTCCCTGGATGTAGAAGGAATTGCGGGCCTCACTTCCAGGTTAATGGCCGGTGCCAATGTTATCTCCTCCATTGTTCCTCCCAGGTCTGGTTTAAATGGGGTTTCACAAACAACGCTTGACATTGAGGACGGTAAAAGATCGGTGGAAAATGTCAAAAGGGTATTGAAAGAACTGGGGCTGCGGGCGGCCAAGCAAGATTTCTACAAGGCATGGTTGTATAACACAAGAACGGTTGGTATGCATGAATTGAAGATTCGAAAGGCAGAGTGGCTCATGTGACCCGCTTAATGCAAAGGCAGCTTATGAATATAGATCTCTTTCAGTATGATCAAGAACTGCGGAAGAAAACGGGAAAAAATCTGGAACAGCTTGCCTGGGAACGGTCCGGGCTTCCCCGGCCCTTGGGGGATTTGCAGGGAGAAAGAATGGCAGTGATTCCGGTAACAGCAGGGCATGGCTTAATTTCAGGTTTTTCTGACACTGTCAGCTTGGTTTTACGGCATCTGGGGTTGAGGTCGGATGTTACATGTAATCATGATATCGCCGGCATTGGAGAGGCTGCGGCAAATGGTGCCACCGTATTGTTCTGTGCAGACGACCGGCTTTTTCTTGCCCTTGACCTTCGCGGCGGTAAATACATAGATAACGCCAGGGCAACGGCGGAGATGTTCATGTTAGCGGTGGAAAAGATGGCCGGCGGGTTGAAGGGAAAAAAAATACTTATCATTGGTCTGGGGAAAGTAGGAGTTTCATGCTTGAATTTTGCTTTGGCAAAGAACGAGTCGGTACATATCCATGACATTAGGCCGGAACGATCTCTGGAAGCCAGTCAAATCAATAACGGGGTTGTTGTCGCCGGCACACTGGAAAAAGCCTGCCGCGAGGCAGAGATTGTGATTGACGCTTCATCAGGGGAGGGTTTTATCCCTGCCACATGGTTACGGGATGATGTTATTATTGGGGCCCCCGGCATTCCCCTTGGTTTAACGAATGATGCTTACCACCAATTTAAGGACAGGCTTATTCACGATCCTCTGCCCTTGGGGGTGGCAGGCATGGCGGCAATAATTTTGGGAACAAGAAATGGCTGAGAAAAACAATATTTATATTTTATCTTCAGCTAACATGGAGGGTTGATCGGAAGGATCGCGCAGACTCTAAATTTGCGCAGCCGGGTTTGACTCCCGGACTCTCCTCCAATTTTCAGCTTGAATAGCACCCGTATTAAGGTATTTTAGGTTACCAATTGCCGTGACCAAAGAGCGAACCTGTAAAAAAAAGAAGGAGGGAGTAAGATGGCAAATCTCTAACCCGCAAGTTAAGTTGGAATTAATATTTACAGGCAATTACGAAACAAATTAAAGGCGTGTATTATCCGAAAATATATGATGGAGGCATATATAAAATGTTGAAAAAAGGAATTTTATTAACCGTCATGGTAGCTACTTTGCTGCTTTTTGGATCTACAGTTTTTGCGCAGGAAGTTCCTGCGCTGGCCGGTGAACTGTTCCAGTACCACAGGGGGCAGGACATTTTCTTCATGTTAATGCTGGTGGCATTCCTGATGCTTTTCATCAAGCGTTACGAATGGGGTGTATGCTTGATGACAATGCTGGTTTTGACTGTTTCCGTCCCCTTTTATTTTGCCGTGCAAACCATCTATTTCGGTGCGACATTGGATATGAGTTTGATTATCCTCGGGGTGGTCTGCGCTATTACCCTGGTCATCGCCGCCGGTATGTTTCTGGGGCAGGTCAAGACCTGGCAATACATCGTGGTGAGCATTCTTTTTGTTACTGCTTACAGTATCAATGAATGGTTCCTTTTCACCTTCCTGTATGGCCTGGCTGATGCCGGCGGCAGTCTCCTGGTCCACGCTTTTGCCGCTTATTTTGGTTACGGGGTAATCCTGGCGCTACGCCACAAGAAAATATTTGATACCCCCATGGCCGTGACAGTTCACAGTGTTTCCTTCGTCTGGCTGGCTTCCATGCTGCTGTGGATGTTGTGGCCTTCCTTTACCACGGCGCTGTTGGCTCCCGAGCAAGTTATTGGCGGGATGATCACCACTTATATGGCGCTCATGGCCTCAGCTCTGGTTTCCTACCTCATGCTCCTGGCCATTAACAAGAAGATCGATCCGTTGATCTATACCTACGCTCTGCTGGCTGGTGGGGTGACCATCGGTTCCACGGTGGACTTAGTGGGCCCATGGACGGCTTATGGAATTGGGATTGCAGCGGGGATCGTCTCCTGCCTCTGCTTTATTTACCTGCATCCGGCCCTGGAGAAAATTCTGGGTGTGCGGGATGTTATGGGTGTCCATAACCTGCATGGTGTACCGGGGCTTATCGGTGCGCTATTTGCCATTCCCATTGCCGGCGGTGTGCAGGTTTCCGGGGCTGTGGGCACCGTTATCATCGGACTGATCGGTGGTGCGGTTACGGGCATCATTTTGCGTGCACTGGGACGAAACGAAGCGTATGTTTTGGATGATGAAGAGAGCTTCGCCATGACAGATCCTCGTGCCAACGAAGGGATCCCCTTACCGAGAGATACGGGAGTATCCATGTAAACGGCAGAACAATCATGGCGGTGTGCCCTTGGGAGCGGCTTTTTTCAGGCATACTTTGGCTGTCCGGGAGGACACATCGCCATGCTAAATTCGGGGTAATGGTTTGACAGGAGGTGATTCTTTTTGGTTGATAAGGAAGATATTCTGCGCCGGGCGGCAAAGTCTGTCATTGAAGCAGACCAGGAAGAAGCGGAGAGAGTGGCGAGGGAAGCGGTGGAAGCAGGAATTGACCCTTTTCTTGTCATCAATGAAGGTTTCTCCAAGGGTATGGCAGAAGCGGGTGAGTTATTTGAAAGAGGGGAGCTTTATTTACCTCACCTCATCGTGGCCTCCGAGGGTATGGTTTCCGCCGTCAATATTCTGGAAGCAGCCATGCCGCATAAGGAGGAGAAAAAGGTAGGTGTTGCCGTGATCGGGACAATTGAGGGTGATATTCATGATATCGGTAAGGGTATTGTTGCCACGATGCTCCGCGTTTACGGGTTTGAAGTTCATGATTTGGGTCGGGATGTACCTTTAAAGAGCTTTGTGGAGACAGCAAAGAAAGTAAATGCAGACATTATCGGTTCTTCAGCGTTGATGACCACCACTATGACAGGGCAGAAAATTCTAGAGCAGGAGCTGAAAAATGCAGGTCTGCGAGACAAAGTGAAGACGATGGTGGGAGGCGCCGTGGTGACGCAGCGCTGGGCTAACAAGATCGGTGCAGATGCTTATGCGGAAAATGCTATAGAGGCTATAGCGAAGGCGAGAGAGCTACTTGATTGAACCTTATGGCGGGGAGGTGAAATAAATGAAAGAGATCTTGACGCGTATGGGTGACGGTGAACGGGTAAACATGTCCGTATCACAGGTTAAAGAGGACTTGCAAGCAGGGACGACGGATGCTGCTGACAGGGGCAAAATCCCGGAACTAACAGCGGCGGAACTGGGACAGTTGCTGGAGATTTTCCAGGATCAAAACCGTATCGTCGGGGTATCGCCCGGTGAAGAGGTGGTATTGACCCATGATATTGGCACACTGCGCCTGATGGGGGACCAAGCAAACAGCGGTGTGGGGATTCCCTTAAGCCGTATGCAGGGAATACTGGTCCATGAGCGCGCTTTTGCTGCCGATACCATGGAACTGGGTCACATCGATTACAGTTTTAAGCCGATTAAACCTGTGATTACCATGGCTGTGCAGGAATATGAGCTTGCATCACTTGCGACC
>DMPF01000222.1 GCA_003456095.1 Bacillota bacterium | reverse complement strand
CAGGGCGTATATCTTGAATATATTTGTCTCTTAAAGCAGACATCTTTTACCTCCGTCCCTATTTATCAATATTCTCGCCGCACTTCTTGCAGCCCCGCACCTTTTTGCCTGCGGCAACAGCACTCTTAACGCGAGTCGGCTGCTGGCAAGACGGACAGATCAACATCACATTGCTGGCATGCAGAGGGGCTTCCATCTCCCTGATCCCCCCCTGGGGAACCTTGCGTGTGGGCTTGGCATGTTTTTTAATTATATTTACACCTTCGACCTTAACCTTGTTTTTTTTGGGCAGAGTGCTGATAATTTTGCCCTTCTTCCCCCCGCTTTTTCCGGAAAGAACCAGCACACGATCCCCTTTACGGATATGCAATTTTTCCGAAACCATTTGAACACCTCCTTCACCGGCTGCCTGCCATGAACAATCAGATAACCTCGGGAGCCAGGGAGATAATCCGCATAAAGTCCTTCTCCCGCAATTCCCGGGCTACCGGCCCAAATATGCGTGTGCCCCGGGGGGCTTTTTGCTCGTTGATAATTACCGCGGCGTTTTCATCAAAGCGGATAAATGTTCCGTCCTTGCGCCTGTATCCTTTTTTTGTGCGAACGATAACCGCCCTGACAACATCCCCTTTTTTTACCACACCACCGGGAATTGCTTCTTTAACCGCGCAGACGATGATATCTCCCACACTGGCAGCTTTGCGCTGCGACCCCCCCATCACGCGGATACACATAACTTTACGGGCGCCGGTGTTGTCGGCCACGTTCAGAACAGAAAGGTTTTGTATCACTAGGGGCCCCTCCTTTCACCGGGACTACAAACGGGATTTCTCGATAATTTCTACCAGCCGCCATCTTTTTTCTTTGCTGAGCGGCCGTGTTTCCATAATTCTTACCCTGTCGCCAACGCTGCACTCATTGCCCTGATCATGCACCTTGTATTTCATGGTCTGGCGTATGATTTTGCCGAACAGGGGGTGGGGCGTTGTTCTCTCCACCGCAACGACAATCGTTTTATCCATCTTGTCGCTAACCACTTTGCCTATACGCACTTTTCGTCTATTACGTTCCAAAAACGCTGCCTCCTTCTTTGATCTTAGTTCCGGGCCGCAGCGAGTTCCCTTTCCCTCATCACCGTTTTTACGCGAGCGATGGTATGGCGCACTTCCTTTACGCGCATCATGTTCTCCAGCTGCCCGGTAGCCATTTGAAAGCGCAGGTTGAAAAGCTCTCCCTTTAGCTCCCGTACTTTTGCCTGCAGCTCCACATCGGAAAGCTCACGAATTTCCCTCACTTTCACGGGCTTCACCACCTGTTTCTTCTCTTTTGACAAATTTACATCTTATCGGTAACTTCTGTGCGGCCAGGCGCATCGCTTCCCGCGCCGTCTCTACGGATACACCGGCCAGCTCAAACATGATTCTCCCCGGCTTTACCACAGCAACCCAGAATTCAGGGGATCCTTTACCCTTACCCATGCGTGTCTCCGCCGGTTTAGCAGTTACGGGCTTGTGGGGAAATATTTTAATCCACACTTTCCCGCCCCTTTTAACATAACGGGTCATGGCAATCCGCGCCGCCTCAATCTGTTGGCTGGTTATCCACGCCGGTTCCGTTGCCTGTAAACCGTATTCTCCAAAATCAATGCGGGTGCCTCCCTTGGAGATTCCTTTCATACGCCCACGCTGATGGCGGCGGAATTTAGTTCTTTTTGGCATTAGCACGCCTGCTTCCCCGCCTTTCCACCTTTTTTTCTCTTTCCTTCGGTTTCTCCTCTTCCGGCTGCGGCCGCTCCCTTTTGGCTCCGGGCAAAATTTCTCCTTTGTAAATCCACACTTTTACCCCAATCCGTCCATAGGTTGTGTGCGCCTCCACAAAGCCGTAATCGATATCGGCCCGCAGCGTCTGCAGGGGTACGGTTCCCTCGTGATAGGCTTCGGTGCGTGCTATTTCCGCTCCGGCCAGCCGCCCTTTGCAGACAACTTTGATGCCCTTGGCTCCGGCCCGCATGGTCCGGCTCATGGCCTGTTTCATCGCCCGGCGGAAAGCAATACGGCGTGACAGCTGCTGGGCAATGCTTTCTGCCACCAGCCAGGCATTAAGTTCGGGCGTTTTAATTTCGATAATATTAAGATGGATTTTTTTGCCCGTTTTTTCCTCCAGTTCACGACGCAATTTCTCTACCCCGGTTCCGCCTTTGCCGATAACCATTCCCGGCTTGGCTGTATGAATGGTAATGCGCACATTGCTGGCAGCCCGGTCTATTTCAATGCGCGCGATGCCGGCCCCTTCCTGCTTCCCTTTGATATAGGCGCGGATGAAGAGGTCTTCGTGAAGCAGCTTTGTATAATCCTTCTCCGCATACCAGCGTGCATCCCAATCTCTGATTACACCGATGCGAAAGCCGCTGGGGCTGATCTTTTGACCCAATTTTCTAGGCCTCCTTCCTTTCTTTAAGAATCAAGGTAATATGGCTGGTACGCTTGCGTATACGAGAGGCCATTCCCCGTGCCCGCGGCTGGTGTCTTTTTAATACGGGACCCTCATCCACATAACCCTGAAAAACAATGAGTTCTCCTTTGTTCATGTCATGATTATGCCGGGCGTTGGCCACGGCAGAGTTCAGGACCTTTTCCAATATCCTGGCTCCCTTTTGCGGAGAAAAACGCAAAATGGAGAGGGCATCATCCACCTCTTTGCCACGGATCAGATCCATAACCAACCTCGCTTTACGGGGTGCCACCCTGATAAAGCGGGCCTGTGCTTTAGCAACCATTTTCTACCCCCCTACCTCTGCAGGTTACAGGCATTCAGAATTGAGCGTACAGGCGACCGAGGAAAAGTTATTTCAAGGACGTGGACCTTTCCGTGTGAGCGCCGTGACCGCGAAAAGTGCGCGTGGGAGCAAACTCGCCCAGCTTATGTCCTACCATATCTTCCGTCACATAGACGGGAATAAATTTCCGCCCGTCATGTACGGCGATGGTGTGCCCCACCATATCGGGGAAAATGCATGAGCGGCGGCACGACGTTTTAATAACCCTTTTATCTCCTGCGCTGTTCATCTTATTCACTTTTTCCATCAGCTTGGAGTCCGCATAGGGCCCCTTTTTTAAAGAACGTCCCATCAAAACACCCCTTTAATCACCAGTTACTTACGTTTTTTAACAATAAACTGGTTAGACTTTTTTTTCTTCTTACGCGTTTTATAACCCAGGGTTGGTTTGCCCCAAGGTGTTACCGGGCTTTTGCGGCCGATGGGCGACTTACCTTCACCCCCGCCATGGGGATGATCCACGGGATTCATTACCGAACCTCTTACTGCCGGCCTGATCCCCAACCAGCGTGAGCGGCCGGCCTTGCCTATGGTAATATTTTCATGTTCTACATTGCCGATCTGGCCCACCGTGGCACGACATTCCTGCAGAACAAGCCTCATTTCTCCGGAGGGTAACTTGATATGGGCATACTTTCCTTCTTTCGCCATCAGCTGAGCCACCCCGCCGGCGGAACGGACCATCTGTCCCCCCCTGCGGGGAGATAATTCAATGTTGTGGATCAGCGTCCCTACGGGAATATTGCGCAGGGGAAGGGTGTTACCGGGACGGATTTCAGCTTCCGGGCCTGAGTTGACAATGCTGCCTTTGCGCAATCCTTGGGGAGCAAGGATATATCTTTTTTCCCCGTCCATATAGTACAAAAGAGCGATACGCGCAGAGCGGTTGGGATCATATTCGATCGCCGCAACACGGGCAGGCACCCCGTCTTTATCCCGCATAAAATCAATAATACGATATTTTTGCTTGTGCCCTCCGCCCTGGTGCCTTACGGTAATGCGGCCACTGGCGCCACGGCCGGCTTTCTTTATTAGTGGCTGCAGGAGCGATTTTTCCGGCTCTTTTTTGTCAAGTTCCGCAAAGCTGGATACCGTCATAAAACGGCGCCCGGGCGAGGTGGGAACAAATTTTTTCACAGCCATTCGCTTAAGACCTCCTTCCTGACAGAAATGAATCCTTAAGAGTACACAATCAATTACTCAAAAATCTCGATACGCTTGCTTCCTTCCTGGAGCGTGACAATTGCTTTCTTCCAACTGGGGCGGTAACCACGGTGTATACCCACACGTCGCGGCTTTCCTTTAATGCGCAAGGTATTCACTGCTTTGACCTTAACACCGAAAAGCTGCTCCACCGCATTTTTTATATCGATTTTATTGGCATCCCTGCTGACGACAAAACTATATTTGCCCATTTCCATGAGGCGCGTGGATTTTTCCGTTACCAGTGGACGGATCACCACATCCTGAGCAGTTTTCACGGGGTAAATACCTCCTCCACGGTAGCCACCGCATCTTTAGTCATGATCAACCGGTCAGACTTAAGAATATCCAGCACATTGAGCTGACGGGCCGCAATCGTCTTTACACCGGGTATATTGCGCCCTGAACGGTAAACATGCAAATCGGGACCGGCTGTCACCAGGAGGGCTTTCCCCTGCACCTTTAAATTATGCAGCAAGCGGGCTATTTCTTTTGTTTTAGGCTCAGGAAGGCTCAGTTCGTCCAGGACGGTAAGCCCGCTCTCCCGCAGTTTGGCGCTGAGGGCTGAATACAGAGCCGCACGCCGCACTTTTTTGGGCAGCAGATAACGGTAATCCCGCGGTTTAGGCCCAAAGACTATACCACCGCCCCTCCAAATAGGTGAACGAATGCTACCGTGCCGTGCCCTGCCCGTACCTTTCTGGCGCCAGGGCTTTCTGCCTCCGCCTCTGATTTCACCACGCGTCTTGGTGCTGGCCGTTCCGAGCCGCTGGTTATTCAATAACATACGAACCACATCGTGCAACAGACTCATATTAACTTTACTATCAAAGATGCGGGGGTGCAGCTCAATTTCTCCAACACGCTCCCCCTGCATATTGAGCAGATCAACTGTAGGCATGTTTTCTTGACCCCCTTATCTCAACCGGCCTTCACCGAATTCTTTACCATCAAAAGGCTGCCCCGCGGTCCGGGAACGGCTCCTTTGACAAGAAGCAGGTTCTTATTCGCATCGACACGCACTACCTTCAGGTTCTGCACCGTCACCCTTTCCCCTCCCATTCTGCCTGGAAGAGTCTGACCCTTAAAAACCCTGGCCGGTGCGATGCTGCCGAGCGATCCCGGTCCCCGGTGGTAGCGGGATCCATGGGTCATAGGGCCCCTGTGCTGTTTGTGCCGCTTAATGGAACCGCTAAAACCCTTGCCTTTGGATATACCGCTTACATCTACGTATTCCCCTGCTTCAAAAATATCAGCCTTGATCTGCTGTCCAACCGCAAATTTTTCCGCCGGCTCAATACGCAGCTCCCGGATATGGCGCAAGGGAGTTACCCCCACCCGGGAAAATTGCCCTTTTTGCGGCTTGGTAAGCTTTCTTTCCTTGACTGTATAAAAACCAACCTGTAGGGCCTCATAGCCATCCTTTTGCCTGGTTTTTTTACGGATCACCGTACATGGGCCTGCTTCCAAAACGGTTACGGGAATAGCTCGCCCCTCGCTGTCAAATATCTGGGTCATTCCAACTTTTCTGGCCAAAATCTCTTTATTATTATTCATCCTTCTACACCCCCTTTTTCCCGCCTTTGTTATAATTTAATCTCAATATCCACACCGGCAGGCAGGTCAAGCCGCATCAACGCATCGACCGTTGCCGGTGTCGGATCGATAATGTCGATAAGACGCTTGTGTGTGCGCATTTCAAATTGTTCCCGCGAGTCCTTGTATTTATGGGGAGCTCTGATCACCGTGTAGATCGTCTTTTCCGTAGGCAAAGGAACAGGGCCGGAGATAGTAGCGCCGGTGCGGCTGGCCGTCTGGACAATCTTGCCCGCAGACTGGTCCAGCAGATGATGATCAAAGGCTTTCAGGCGGATACGAATTTTTTGACTGGACATACTGTTCATCTCCTTTGCGTCTGATTGCTAATAACAGACTGCTCCACAGGAATTCCCCGCCGCTTAAGGCAGCAACATCCTGTTTCATAGCTTTTTTGCTGTGCGCAGCGGTCAAGACCGCTTCCTACGTGATCACGGAGGTAACGGCGCCGGCACCGACGGTGCGACCGCCCTGCCGAATAGCGCAGCGCAAGCCCTCTTCAATGGCAATGGGTATGAT
>DMPF01000190.1 GCA_003456095.1 Bacillota bacterium | reverse complement strand
TGCAGGTGCATCCCGTAAGGTGCTCCTCGCCTTCCTTCCCGATGAACGTATTGAGGAGATCATCGCCGAGGGGCTGCCTGCCGTGACGGCAAACACAGTTACAGATCCGGAACAGCTGCGTCAGGAAATCGCTCGGATCAGGCTCAGAGGTTATGCCATTACGGAGAGTGAACATGTGGAAGGTGTTACAGCCATCTCCTTTCCCATCAGGGAAAGAAACGGCCGCACAGTGGCCAGTTTATCCGTAGTGGGGCCCACCTTCAGAATAAGTGAAGAAAAAAAAGGTCAGTACCTGGAAGACCTCATGGAGACAACGAGGGAAATCTCCCTGGAGCTAGGCTTTAAAGGTTAAATATAGGGAGTAGGGAATATGGGTTCTAAAAAAAAGAACGTCGCCTTAATCGGCTTGGGGACAATGGGAACTCCCATGGCACAGCGCCTGCTTAAAAAGGGATTCCCCCTTCTGGCATATGATCCGGTCCTTGAAAAAGTTCAGCGCCTGGTGACAGAAGGGGCTGAACCTGCTGCTTCCGCCCGGGAAGCTGCCGCTGGGGCTGATATTATCATCTCCATGGTTGCCCAATCTGCAGATACGGAAAAACTTGTACTAGGACAGGAAGGAATCATCTACGAGTTGAGGACAGGTAAATTTTTTATTGACATGAGTCCCTCTTCTCTTGAACTCCCCCGCCGTATCTACGGTGAGATTAATACGAGGAAAGGGGAGATGCTTGATGCCCCTGTAAGCGGGGGGCATAACAAGGCCAAAAAAGGAAAGCTTACGATTATGGTGGGGGGAGACAGGTCAACCTTCGAAAAATGCAAAAAATTGTTTTACGCCATAGGACAGACGGTTCACTATACGGGTGCCGCTGGCAGCGGGCAGGCATTTAAACTGCTAAACAACATCCTCTATGCTGTGAATATGTGTGCTGCCGCAGAGGTATTGACCCTGGGGGAAAAGCTGGGCATGAAGCTATCTCAGATGGTGGAGGTTTTTAACAGTTCTTCAGCTGCCAGCTATTGCTTGGATGAAAAAATTCCTACGTTTGTACTCACCGATGATTTTACTCCTGGCCTGAGAACCGCCCTTTTGCTCAAGGATATAGAACTGGCCCTAGAATTGGGGGAAAGTGCTGAAAGTATGCAGGTTTTTGGAAGATTGGCTCACCAATTTTTCAGAATTGCTTGTGAGAGCGGGCTGGAGGGTGAAGACAATTCGGCTGTGATCAAAATATTCCGAACTCTGGCAAAGATAAAGCTATAAATTTTATTTCTTGGAAAGGGGTATAAGACAGAAGATGCCATTACTGCCCGAAGTAAAAAATTATTACGGTAAGCAGAGACTTTTCATCAAGGGTGATTGGATTGACTCGGAATCCAAAATTGTCAACCAGAATACCAATCCTGCCACGGGCAAGGTGATATCCGAATTTCCCGAGGCAACGTCGGCCGAAGCACGCGCAGCCGTGGATGCGGCACACAAAGCCTTTGCCGTCTGGCAGGATGTTCCCATGCGGGACAGGGCACGTCTCCTTTTTGATATGCGTGCCAGGTTCGAGGAGCACTATACTGAACTGTGCCGTGTGCTCACCCAGGATCATGGCCGGACCATCGGTGAAGCGGAAGGATCGGTACGCCGGGTAATTGAAAACATTGAGTCGGCATGCTCCGCCATTTATGGCCTCGCAAAGCAAAATGAACATGTTATGCAGCTGGCTCGGGGGATTGACCAATATCTTACCTGGGAACCCCTTGGCCCCTTCCTCATTATTACACCCGGTAATATTCCCATGCATGCCTGGTCTTCCTTTGTCCCTTATGCCCTTGCTGCGGGTTGCACGGTGGTGGTAAGTCCCAGCCGCCAGAATCCCGTGGCCGCCGAATATATCTGCAAGGTAGCACAGGAAACCGGGTTTCCACCCGGCGTGATTAATATGGTGCACGGGGGCAGGAATATCAACAACGAAATACTTTCCCAGCCAGAGATTAAGGGAGTCGGCTTTATCGGCTCCAACCGGGCCGGGCATGAACTTTTCGAACTCTGTGGCAAGCTGCGCAAAACCTCTTCGATCAACGGCAACGGCAAAAACTATGTTGTGGTTATGCCTGATGCCGACCTCAACCAAGGCGTTCAATGGTTGCTCAGGGCCTGCTTTGGCATGGGGGGGCAGCGTTGCCTGGGGGTGGATAACATCGTAGTCATCGGCGATATTTATGATGAATTCAAGCACAGGTTCGCAGAAGCAGCGGCCGCCATGAGACTGGGATACGGCCTTGATACGGAAACGGAGCTTGGTCCCATGACAACCCAGAACGGTAAGGAAAGTGTCCTTAAGTGGATTGAGCTAAGCCTTTCCGAAGGGGCAAAAATGGTGCTGGATGGACGTTACCCCAAAGTGGAGGGTTATCCAAACGGCTATTTTCTTGCCCCTAACATCCTTGAAGATGTACATGTGGATATGCAAAGTGCCAAGGAAGAAGCATTTGGACCTGTGGCCGCCCTGATCCGGGGTGACAGTTTGGACCAGACCATTGAATGGATTAATACCAAGACATACCTGGGGCATTCGGCCTGTATATTAACGGCCAGCGGCAGTGCCGCCCGGAAGTTCATCCGGGAGGTCAATGTGGGAAATATTGGGGTAAACGTAGGAGTGGCCCAACCGTACTCCTTCTTTCCCCTTGGTTCCAGAAAGGATTCTTTTGTGGGATCGGCAAAATCGAGGATGGCTTCCATGCGCCTCTTTATGGACGAGAAAACGGTCTGCGCACGCTGGGTTTAATTGTTAAAGGAGGCGGTTTGATTGCCGGAAAGTCCTGTCATGCGCAAGATCTACACGATCGTGGAGGAAACGTACAGCGACGGTAAGGCCATACTAAGCAAGCCTGTGCGCAAAGCGGCTGCTGCTGTGGTTTTCAAGAATCCTTTTGTAGACAAATACCAGGAGGATCTTGGAATGCTCTATGCCTGGAGCGAACAACTGGGAGAGATGCTCACCAAAAAGGCGGTGGCGGCGTTGGGTATCGTTCCCCGGGAGGTGCAGAGCTACGGCAAGGCAGCCATCGTGGGTGAGAGAGGGGAATTGGAGCATTGTGCTGCCTTGCTGCATCCCAGCCTGGGCAAGCCCATTCGGGACAATGTGGGCGGCGGAAAGGCGATTATTCCCTCGGCAAAAAAACTGGGTTATCCAGGCGTGGCCATCGATGTCCCCCTCCATTTCAAAAATGCCGCCTTTGTCCGTACCCACTTCGATGCCATGGAAGTTAGGCTTCCCGATGCCCCCAGGGCTGACGAAATTGTGCTGATCGTGGTTGTTACTGATGCTGGGCGGCCTTTCCCCAGAATAGGAGGCCTTACTATGGGCGAGGTGAAAGGGGAAGACGGACTGCGTTAGTTGTTTAGACAATTTATAAGGCAGGAGGGCTAAAAAAAATGGGCGGCAAAGCCCTTGTGAATATTGGAAAAATTATAAGCGGTGATATCAACAGCCCACTGTTGAGCGGTAACACCATTATTGTGCTGGATGGCAAAATAGCGGCGGTCGGTGATAAAGGGCTGTTGAATGATTATCAGCTTGACCAGGTGATCGATGTAAACGGCACTACCGTCACGCCTGGCTTGATTGACTCTCACGTTCACCCTGTGCTGGGCGATTTCACGCCCCGTCAAAGGACGCTGGACTATCTGGACAGTTCCCTGCACGGCGGTGTCACCACAATGATCTCTGCCGGCGAGCCCCATACACCGGGCCGCCCGAAAGACCCTGCAGGGACAAAGGCCCTCGCCATACTGGCACATAAATCATTTAAAAACTTAAGGCCCGGCGGAATGAAAGTGCACGGTGGCGCCCTGATCCTGGAAAAGGGCCTTACGGAAGAGGATTTTGCGGAGATGGCAGCTACAGGCGTCTGGCTGGTGGGGGAAATTGGGCTGGGCAGCGTAAAAACTTCGGAAGAAGCTGGCCCCATGGTGGGTTGGGCCAAAAAATACGGAATGAAAGTAGCCATTCACAGCGGAGGCACCTCAATTCCCGGCAGTTCTGTTGTGACTGCTGATATGATTATTGACATTAACCCGACCGTTGTTTCCCATATTAATGGAGGAACCACCTCCCTGTCCCCTGCGGAGATTGATATACTTATTGAACAGACAGTGTTTCCCCTGGAAATTGTGCAGTGTGGCAATATAAAGACTGCCGATTATACGGCGAGACGACTGGCTGAGAAAGGTCAGCTGCACAGGATTATTATCGGTAATGATTCCCCGTCAGGAAGCGGTATTATCCCCCTGGGGATTTTACGTACCATTGTGCAGCTGGCTGCCCTATCGGATATTGCCCCAGAACAGGCAGTTGCTATGGCCAGCGGTAATACAGCGGGGGTTTACGGTCTAAATACATCTTTGATCGCACCCGGTCGGGAAGCGGACCTGGTAGTGATCGACGCGCCCATCGGTTCGACCGGAGTTGATGCTCTTGCGGCGATAACAGCTGGGGATATACCCGGAATATCCATGGTTATGATTGACGGGGAAGTACGCGTTCTTACAAGCAGGAACACTCCCCCGGTAACACGCCAGGTTAAGATCAATTGAGGTGGCCTGTTATGTTAATCGTTGATCAGGTGAAATGCACTGGATGCGGCAGTTGTGCCAAGGATTGCCCTGTGGCTGCCATTGCAGTTTGTGAGAAAAAAGCCATTGTGGCTGAGCATTGCGTATACTGTGGCGTCTGCCTGCGTGTCTGCAGGGCAGGTGCCCTGGCTCTTTACCAGGTACCGCCGGAAACGGCTTTAACCTGCACATCCTGTCCCGTCCGGTGTACCATTAAGCCGGGTTTTTTTGGTGCCTGCCGCCGCTATCTTAACCACGAAGGGGTGCA
>DMPF01000015.1:4461-11043 GCA_003456095.1 Bacillota bacterium | reverse complement strand
TATCCACCTTACTACATTTTTAGCAAAGAGAAAAAGGAGTGGGAGGAGAGTCAGTTCTGGTTCCATGATAAGATCCATGCTCCTGATGCCATGTATCCGCTTGACCTCATCTTTCATGAGGCATGGCAGATCGCCTTGTCCCAGTACACAACAAGAGTTTTCTGCATTCCGCCCGCACAGGGCATCGCCCATAGGATGGTCGGGTGCTACATGTATATTACGCCCGTGGCGCCCCCCCCGCCTGAGATCATCGGTGAAAAAGCCGCCCTCTTTCAAAAAAGGGTCTTTTATGTGTTTGACCATTATGATGCGCTCTGGGGGTTGTGGCTTAAGAAGTTCAGAGCCCTTGGAGAGGAGATGGACAATATTCAGGTCCCCTCGGATCTTCCGAAGTTCGAAGATGATGATACCGTATTTCCGGAACCAAAGGGTTATTACACTTCCTTTGAATTGATCGATGGGTGGGATAAATTGGTTAATTTAATGATCAAGGGTTGGCAGTTTCACTTTCAATACCTCAACCTGGCCTATCTAGCCTACCTGTTATTTACCGACACATGTCGGAAACTGTTTCCGGGAATCAGTGAAAGCACCATTGGAAAACTTGTCGCCGGTGCCTATGTTCAGATGTTTCGTCCTGAAGAAGAACTGGGCAGGCTTGCCAAGCTTGCGGCCGTAGTCCCAGAACTGGCAAAGGTACTTAAAAGCGATCTCCCTGTCTCTGAAAAAGTGGCAAAACTTAAAGAATCGGCTGAGGGAAGTAATTGGCTGGTGGAATATGAGAAGTCGAAAGATCCCTGGTTCTTTGTTTCCTGCGGAAGCGGCTGGTTCCACTATGAGGGAAGCTGGACCACTAAACCAGAAATTCCATTCGGATATCTAAAGAGCTATATTGAACGTGTCGAGAGAGGAGAAAAGATTGAGAGGGATCTCCCCGGCATCGAAAAAGAACGGTCTGAACTCGCCGATCAGTACCGCAAACTAATTAAAACTGATGAGGATTTAAAATCATTTGATGACACCTATAAAGCAGTGCGAACCATCTATAAATATGCGGAGGATCACCTCTTCTGGGTGGAACACTGGTTCCATACCATCTGGTTCGAAAAGGTGAGGAAGTTCGGAAGTCTCCTTGTTAAACATGGCATTTTAAAAGAAACAGACGACATCTTCCTGTTTAATCGCTTTGAAGTGCCTTACATCCTCGAAGACCTGGCAACAACTTGGGCGCTGGGTGTGGGAGTGCCCTCGGGAGGGCAATACTGGCAGGCAAAAGCGGAGAAGAGAAAAAAGATACTGGAAGCCGCCAAGAACTGGACACCTGTTCCAGCACTCGGAACACCGCCAGCAGAGGTTGCCGAACCTTTTACGATTATGCTCTGGGGAATCACCACTGAAAAAGTTCAGGATTGGCTCAAGGGAGTAGCCATTGTCCCGTCAGAGGTAACCGAACTGAAAGGATTTGCCTCTTCTGCAGGTGTGGTAGAAGGAAAGGTGAGAGTAGTTAAACGCCTCGAAGAGATTACCTTGATCGAGCAAGATGAGATTCTGGTTTGTCCGACTACCAATCCTGCCTGGGCGCCGGTCTTCACCAAGATCAAGGCATCTGTCACGGATATCGGTGGGATCACCAGCCATGCTGCAATCGTCTGCAGAGAGTATAGAGTCCCGTCTGTTACAGGCACAGGAATCGCCACTTCCGTACTCAAAACAGGTGACACCGTGAAGGTGGATGGAAATACCGGTATTGTAGCAATATTAAAGCGAGCATAAATTTTTTGGAATGCGGAATACGGAATACAGATTGAGCCTGAAGCGTTCAATTTGGGTAAGACTTAATTCCCATTAAACAATCTTAAAGGGGAGCTCACTATGTCGTATACACTTCTGTTTGACAGTGCCGGAAAAGAAGACCTTGCTCTGGTTGGAGGGAAAAATGCCAGTCTAGGTGAATTGATCCGGGCAGGCATCCCTGTTCCGCCTGGGTTTTCAGTGACAACAGATGCTTATCTTGAATTTATTGCGGACAGCCTCAAAGAAAGAATCGAAGCAATCCTCTTGCAAATTGATCATCGGAATGTCGCTACTTTGGAAGAGGCAAGCGGCATGATCCGAAAGATAATGACTGATACTCACTTTTCTCAACAGATGATAGATGAGATTGCTTCTAACTACGAGGCTCTGGCAAAAATGTTCAATACCCCCAACCTTCCGGTGGCTGTTCGTTCAAGCGCTACCGCCGAAGATCTCCCGGGAGCCAGTTTCGCCGGGCAGCAGGACACTTTTTTATGGGTAAAGGGAGTTAATGAGGTCCTCGAAAAAATCAAGCTCTGTATGTCGAGCCTCTTTACGCCAAGAGCCATCGCCTACAGGATTAAAATGGGCTTTCCTCATGAGAAGGTATTAATCAGTGTGGGCGTTCAGAAGATCGTGGATGCCCGAGCGGCAGGCGTGATGTTCACGCTCAATCCAGTCAACGGAGACCCCTCCAGGGTGGTTATTGAGGGGAACTGGGGGCTGGGAGAGACGGTTGTAGCCGGGCTATGCAACCCTGATAAGTTTGTCGTGGATAAGGTGACCATGGACGTGGAGAGGTCTATTTCATTAAAGGAGACTGAATGCGTTTTTGATAGCCGAAAGGGAGAAGTCGTCCACGCGGATATTCCGCCCGACCGACGGGATATTCAGTGCATAGAGGACCAGGAAGTTCTGGAGCTAGCTAGATACGCGAAAAAGATCGAAGACTATTATGGGTGCCCGCAGGATATTGAGTGGGCGATCGACAGACAGAAACCCTTTCCCTTCAATATCTATATGGTGCAGAGCCGCCCGGAAACAATCTGGAACCAAAAGCAAAAAGAACCACTCCTCGGAAAGAAGAGTGCCCATGAATTGCTAATGGAGAAAGCTTTATCAACCATCAAGATTGTGTCCTGAGCAATTTGGCTTGAAGGGTAGAAAAAGCGATAAATACGGATTACGGGTTTGCTCCTCGTGATCCGTTTTTTTTCTCAGTATTCCCCCCGCAGTAATTTGTTTATCTTCTCCCGGATAAAAGGGATGAGCTGCCTGTTAATCACAGGGGCTACCACCTGCCAGTTGTGCCAGTCACCGCAAAGCGAACCGTATAAGTCACCGCAACCTCGTTCAAAAAAGAGGGAGTAGCCGGGATTGACGTGCGGGGCCAGCTCCCGGAGATGAGCAAGCATTGCATCACGCTCCGCCTCGCTCAACATCTGAAAAATAAGCACCACATTCGGGCTGCTTTTGTCACTGCTACCCATTCGCCCACGTATGCACGTTTCCGCCAGGGCGGTAGGTGGTTCTTCCTCCAATAGGCACAATAGCTCCACGCACTCTTCCATATCCCCAAAAACAACCACTACCTTCCAGCAGTTAAGCGGATTTTGCAGCTTAATGCTTTGCGGCTCTTCTTTCAGTTGCTCGTACAAATACTCCAGGCAGGGCAGGCAGCGTACGTAGATATGCTTTTTTGTCTCTTCCAGGCGGGGATGATTCTCAAAACTCATCCAGTAGCCCTTGTTGATATCCCTTCTTCTTCCCGCAAATATCTCCATGGATTTACTCCTGTGCTATAAAAAGAAAAAGAAGTGGTCTTGTACCTTGTCAGGAAGGTGGCTCAGTTTTTCCAGTACCAGGTCTGGTTTTTCCTGTAAAAGCATCTCCGCCGTATCCTGTCCTCCCAGCACAATGCCGCTTTTAACTCCGGCACGGCGTGCGGCAAAAAGGTCCGAAAGGCTGTCGCCGATATGCATGGTTTCGTCCGGCCCTGCACCGGCCCAGGTCATGGCTTCCAGGATTCCCCATGGATCTGGTTTTAAACGGAGTATATCGTTGCGCGTCAGCACAAGGCCAAATCTGCCCAAAATACCAAATTTAATGAGCATCCTGTCAATGGCTTTGCGACCAACATTGGAAACAAGGGCCAACTTGTAACCCTTTAGCGCCTGCAAGGTTTCATCCAGCCCCTCACAGGCATTCCAGCGCGATGCGGCATCGAGATCATAACGATCATAGAGATCGTCAATCAAGGCAAGGAGGGATCCATCCCCAAAACCCCATTGTAAACTTTTTTCCTGTATAAGGTTATAGATGGCGGCATAATCCAAACCGGTAAAGGACGCCGGAATATTTTTTGCCTGCAACAGGGCGGTTGTCTCCGCCACAGCTCCCGCAAGGTCCCATTGAAAATCTACCAGGGTCCCCTCCCAATCCAGCGTAATCAGCTTCATCCCATACTCTCCTTTCTTTGCCGCTTACTCGATCATCTCTGCAAGTTCGGCAACATTTCCCAGTATGGCATCAGCCTCTTCCTTGCATAGTGTCTGCACTGTGCCCGTACCTGTAAGTACGCCCACGGTAATCAGCCCCGCCGCCTTTCCCCCGGCAATGTCACAGGGCGAATCCCCCACGCACAGGGTAAACTCTGCCTCTGCCTCAAGTTGTTCCAGGCAGCGTAAAAATGGTTCAGGGTGGGGTTTTTTCCTGGTTGCATCATTACGTGTAATCACCGCGGCAAAAAGTTCGCTTGGGTCCAGCCCCTCCCTGCTGAACAGCTCCATCTTTTTGATATAAAAGGAAGACGTCACCACACCGATCTTGATATCCCTATCCCTTAACTGCAGCAGAAGCTCTTTTACTCCTGGAAAGAGGCTTACCTCCTCTTCATAACGACGCTGCCAGATATCTTCAAAAACATCCTTAATTTGTTTTTTTTGTTTATCCCGCTCACCCTCCGGCGTAGCTATACCTGTAATTGCCTCCCATCCTTCCCAAAAACCCAGACCTTCTCCCATAAACTCATTAAAAGTATCACGTCGCGGTGGCTGCACTCCCAGGCGGAGACAACCTTCACCTAGCATATTGTAGTATAGATCCACCGAATCCATGAGCGTGCCATCCAGGTCAAAAATAATTGCCGCGGGACGTGTAAATTTCTGCGGCAGGGGAAGAGATAATTCCAGCAGTGAACCGTCCCTGATTCCCGGTATTTTTTTAAAGATACCAGGGGCAATGATCTCGATCGTATCATCGTAATAATCATCCACCATGGGGTATATAACAGCTGAGCTTATGCCATTAACGGTAATGAGCAGCAGCCTGGCCTCGCAGAAGTCTTTTGCCTCTGCAGGTGGGATAATCCTCTTTCCCAGGCTCATGGCCATACGTCTAATCAGCCCAAATGTGGCTTTATCCACTTTCAGATTTAAAGTTCCCGGGTATGGTTCAAAACCGGTAAAATGGCGGCATTGTTCTTTAACCCAGTCAATCTCCATAAAACCACTTGCTTCACCCCGACCGCTGTAAACTTCTCCCTTAAATTCTAACGCTGACGTTTTCTCCATTTTGGACAGACCCCTTTAGTTGTTTTTAAAGTTCAGCAGGGCACTGCCCCCCCGCCGCCTGGCCAGGTGCCGCGCGTCAATACCCCTTAATGCCAACCAATTTCCCGTCTCCCCCAGCACCACCAGGGGGCGTTTTTTTAACAAGGCGGGCTTGCTCACGCCCAGCATGAACATGGCCTGCCTCAGCTGGTGCTGCCAAAGCTGCAGACATGCCAACAGCGCTTCCCTGCCTCCCTGATAATAGCTGCGTACCAGGGGTCCGGCCACGCCGGCAAGGGAAGCCCCCAGGGCCAAGGCCTTTGCCGCATCAAGCCCGCTGCGCACGCCGCCTGAGGCTACTATCTCCGGCACTGCCGCACCGGCATTGCCTCCCCTGGTGGTACAGGCCACAACCTCCAGCAGTGACACAACCGCCGGCAGACCCCAAGGGAAAAATGGTTGTGCGCCGGTATCGCTTTTCCTCACACTCTCGATACGAATGAAATTGGTTCCGCCGCCGCCCCCCGTATCCAGGGCCGCCGCACCCGCTGCCTGCAGCAGCCGGGCTTGTTCCTCCGCAATACCAAAACCCACTTCTTTAACGATTACCGGTACGGGAGATAACTCCACCACATCCATAATATTTTGCAGAAAACCGGAAAAAGAAAGGTCTCCCTCCCCTTCCCGCATCATCACCTCCTGGGGTGCGTTCAGGTGAAGCTGCAGCGCATCGGCCCTGAGCATCTCCACGGCAGTGAGACAATGGTGCGGTTTGGCTCCGGCACTCAGGTTGGCAGCAACAAATCCATCAGGGTTTTCTTCACGCACCACCGTAAAGGTATGGCGCAGCGAACGGTCTTCTATAGCGGCAGTCATGGAGCCCACAGCCATAGGTATGCCCGTCTGGCACGCCGCGTATGCCAGGGCACGGTTAAGCTCTTTCGCCTCCGCCACACCGCCGCTGATGGCATTGATGAAAAAGGGAACAGCCACATTACGGCCTAAGAAGGAAGAAACGGTGCTTATTTCCCCAAAATCAAGTTCCGGCAGGCAGTTGGGAACAAAATGGATATCGGCAAAACCTGTAGGCAGCGGCCCATCGTCCATGAGGCGTGCCAGATTGAGGTGGTCCAGTTTACGTTTGCGGCGCATTTGCTTCTGCCTCTCTCTGCCGGAATTTGATGTCGGAAGTTGGAAGTTAGAACGGCATTACTCATTATAGGGTTTTATAGGGTTT
>DMPF01000015.1:1156-4123 GCA_003456095.1 Bacillota bacterium | reverse complement strand
ATAGGGTTTTATAGGGTTTTAATTCTTCAATCAGGCGTGCTGATAAGGAGGAGCAGCTTTGTTCAATACTCCTGATTCCCTCGGGTGAAATATTGTCAACATGGATTCCCACAGTAACAACGGTATTGCGCTGCAGTGCGGCAGTCAGCATCAGGGCAAGCCTGCGGGCCAGTTCATCTTCCTTATGGCCGACCATGGCAAAAACAGATACCGTGGCACTAACAGCCTGCGGATTTTCCAGGCTGGGGCGGGGGATACCTACGGCTACTGCCCCCACATGGGGTTTGTCACCACCCGAAACTATCACCACGAGGTCGTCCCCGGCGGCAAAAGCATCGGCATGGACCTGGTAGGGCATTTGCCCTTCGCTCAAAGAGAGAGGCCTCTTCTCCTCCATATCAATCACTCTTTCTTTGCTTGTCTTGTACAGGCATTTAAGTCTTTCCCATGAGATGATTTTAGTTTATTATTCCACTTTTAAGAATATTGTTCCTGCCATGAACACGAGTTTTTTTAAAGTATAAATATCTCCATCTCATGAAAAAATATGCAAAAGAACAGATCTCTGGCTTTGAAGCAGTTTTGGGCATAAAAAAAATTAAAATAATGGTTAAAAAATTCGCCTCTTATCTGGCAAACAGGTAATCGCAGTAAACCCGCTGCAAATCATTGACTCCAATGTGATTTTTGTGGGCCAGATTATCGACAAAATTTTATTTTAAGGGTACGAAAGATAAATTTAAATATTGCCGGATAATTCTGCCAGCCTATAGCTTTTGTGCAAACATTTCCCTTAAAATCTTTTTATTGAACTTGCCCACACTGGTTTTTGGCACTTCGTTGATGAAAACAACTTTATCCGGAAGCCACCATTTTGCCACCTTGTCCTTTAAGTAATCTAGGATATCTTGTTCCGTTACGTTCACCTTTTCTCCTTGTTTAAGCACGACACAGGCGAGTGGCCTTTCCTGCCATTTTTCACTGGGAATTGCTATAACCGCAGCTTCGGCGACGGCCGGATGTCCCATAATATTGTTCTCCAGGTCCACGGAAGAGATCCATTCTCCCCCGCTTTTGATCAGATCCTTGCCCCGATCCTGCAAGAGGATGTATCCCTCTTCGTCTATGGTAACGATGTCGTTGCTATGATACCAGCCGTCCTTAAAGGTCTCGGCGCTGCGCTCCGGATCCCTGTAGTACTCTGCGGCAACCCAGGGCCCCCGCAGTAAAAGCTCTCCCATTTCTTTGCCGCTCCACTTCACTTCTTTGCCCCTGTCGTTAACAATTTTCATCTCAAGGCCGGGCAGCAGCTGGCCCTGCTTGACCTTAACAGAGAGCTTTCGTTCATCATCCCAATTCTCCATATAACTTTTTAAGTGGCAAGTCAGCACGACTGGGGAAGCTTCAGTCATCCCGTATGTTCCCAGAATATTAATACCGTACCTTGCCGCAAAAGCAGTCACCAGATTTTTGGATAGGGCAGCGCCACCGTTTAGCAGGTGGCGCAGGCTGCTTAAATCGTGTTTTGCTCCCCCATCCAGGTATTGAAGAATATTGATCCAGATGGTGGGGACTCCGGCCATCAAAGTTACTTTTTCCTGCTCAACCAAGGAACAGAGGTTTTTGGCCGAAAAATCGTTGCCGCCAAAAACCAGATTTGCGCCCATAAAGGCAGCAGAGAAGGGAAGGCCCCAGGAAAATACGTGGAACATGGAAACCACCGGCAGAATTATATCTTTTTCCGATATGCCGATGGCATCGGGAAGACAAAGGGTCAAGGCGTGAAGGTAGGTGGAGCGGTGCGTGTAAAGGACTCCCTTAGGAAGGCCGGTTGTGGCGGAGGTATAACCCATGGCTGCAATAGCATACTCATCCAGGTCGGGGAAATTAAAAGCATCGGAAGCTTCCGCCAGCAGCTTTTCGTAATGATAAACCGGGGAAAGGGTGGTCTCGGGCAGCTCATCTTTACCGCTCATAATCACAAACTTCTCCACAGTGGTAAGTTTATCCTGTATCTCCTCGATCTTGGAAATCAGGTCTTCATCAATAAAGATTATCTTATCTTCGGCATTGGCAATAATATAAGTCAAATGATCGGCAAAGAGACGTACGTTCAGCGGATGCAAAACTGCGCCGGCGCATGTAACAGCAAAGTAAAGTTCCAGATGACGATGGTTGTTCCAGGCAAATGTGGCAACTTTATCGCCCTGCTTAATGCCAAGCTGCTGCAATACATTGGCCAGTCTGCAGACCCTTTTATAAAAATCGCCATATGTATAACAAAAATCGCCTTCCGGGTTTCGCGAGATAATCTCTTTTTTGGGAAAAAGCAGATTTGCCCGGTTGAGCATGGTTTTGATTAAAAGCGGATGCTCCATCATGATAATTCCTTCTCCTCCTTCTTCTCCCTTTCCTGCGGTACTCCTTTTTCGTCCCAACCCCGCAGTTTATAATAATCTTTTACCATATATTCCAGTTCTTCCCTGGTGATGATTTGCTTGCCTTCTTTATCCAGGGATTCCTGAAATCAAGGTTTTGCGCTGCTGTGCGGATCCCTTCAGCCAGAATATCACCCAGGCCTTTTCTTGCGCTGATATCCTTTATCAGCATAGCAATGGAGGAGAAATCACCGTATTTAGGGGCGTTATTAACCTTTCCCCGTAACCCGCCTTCAATGGAAAGGGCTGCGAGATTCCCTGTGCTGATGGTATCCATCCCCAGACGATCGCAGAGGTCATTCAGATAAATAATATCTTCCATCTTCTGGATATAGCAAAGACCGCCAAAACTATAAATTGTTTCGTATTCGGGGCCTTCGATCAATAGCCCTTTATGCTGCCCCTGCAGAACAGTGGTCTTTTTCCCGCAAGCAATAATGCAACCTCTGCATGCTCTAGTACAGCGTTCTGCAAATAACTACACTAATATATAAAAATATGGTATACTATTCATATCATAGGAAATGAG
>DMPF01000015.1:0-899 GCA_003456095.1 Bacillota bacterium | reverse complement strand
TGCAACCTCTGCATGCTCTAGGCCGGACATACAGGTTGTCTTTCATGTATTCCGCAGAGATATTGTCTCTGTGTTCAACAGAACCCTGATACCAGTAACGGGAGGGGAATGAATTGACCTCATTTAAAATTGATACCATCATGGGTGTACCGATAACAAGAGCCTGACTTCGGGACCAGCCTGCTTTTTCCCTTAGATAATCTTCAGCATCGTATGTTTCCATTCCCCATATATTATCGGCCTCGTAAAAAGTTGCACCTCCCTGGTTGATATGCAGAAAAACAGGACTGCTTGCTTTATCTTCCAGGATGATTGCATCAAAACCTGTACGCTTCATGAAAGAGGCAACATGTCCCCCCGCATATGATTCGGCATAAATCCCCGTAAGAGGAGATTTGGAGAAAACTCCATAACGGGAAGAAGCCGGAATACGCGTATCACAGGCAGGACCAGTGACAAAAATCAGTTTGTTTTCCGCAGAAAGAGGATCTGTTGCAGGATTTACCTCTTGAAGAAGAAGATATGTACCCAGTCCTTTGCCGCCGATAACCTCCTGCCAGACTTTGGTGCTAATATCTTCAACCTGAAAGCTATTATGCTGCAAGTTTATCCTCAACAGCTTACCGTGATTTCCATATGTCATCTTGATCTCTCTCCTTGTATCTTCCACAAAAAGTTTGGTATGAGCGCTTCCCGATCTAGCCAGGCAAGCCTCTGGCTTTCATGGATTCAAAGAGGCGATCCAACGCGTACATAAAAGCTGCTTCACGCATAGCAGTTCCATCACTGGATTGCTCACACCGATAGTTATATATGATGAAACGCTTCTACTATTTTTTGTTCCAAGCGTCTTTCAATGTCTTCTCCGGTCCAGTAATAAATGATCATAGCATATTTAG
>DMPF01000158.1 GCA_003456095.1 Bacillota bacterium | reverse complement strand
CCGGCCAGAATCTCCGCATTAATCTGTATGACTATTCCTTCTTCCTGGATCGGTGCCGTTACCCCACCCTGGGGGGATGATGATATAACCATGGGAATCTGCTCCCGGGCAATGGCGATCACTTTCTCGGAGCTGTCAGAGACCATGAAGAGAGGGCTTCTGATCGGGCATACGATAAAAGATAGGGGAAGGTGAGGCTGTTCCCCTGCAATAATCTTTGCCAGGGATATTACCGCAGGCAGTGCCTCAAGCTCTGTCAACCCGCCTTGCACATGCTTTGCCGTGTTGCACAGGGAAGTAAAAAATACATTTACATCCTTGTTGGCCTGGTTGATTTCAGGATCCTGGATATTAACATTCCTAATAAAAAAATCTGCATGTTCAAGGTGGTCGATGAGGCAGGCCGCGTCAGCTAGTGCCGCCATGGATCCCGGCTCTTCCTCGCACACAGGGTAGTGCAGCGTGTTGCGGCCGGCGCCGGCACTTACAAATTTTTCTATGCGAGAACGCAAATAAATGTTGGCCTCTGAACCGGTGCCAAAATAAACAGCAGGAACATCTGCCTGCAAAAGCAGCGTGTTCCGGGGATCCCGTGCACCGAGCACGACCCTGGCAGGCACACTGCCGAGGGCCTTTTTTAATAATTTTTCGGGAAAATGTATCTTCCACATTTTTTGCTTGCCGTCTTCCATTTCACTAACCCTGCACCCGGCACTATGATAAACCACGGCCGCCTTTGCCCCGGCACAGCTGATCCCTGTTTCCGCAAGCAGTTTCGTTGACGCTTCATCTATACTCTTAATCTGCGTTGGGGTGAACCGTTCAACAGGCTGAACAGGCAGCGCTTTTCTATACTGGTTTTTTTGTTCATCCATCATAATCGCCCCTCGAATAAACCTGTTCGAACAGCCCTGGAGTATTTTCGGCAAAACTTATCCCTTCCTGCCAGCAAATTCCCCATAATCACGGCCCGTTGCATACTCTTTTGGGTAGGATCGCAAATAGCCGAAGACAAGCCAAAACAAATAGCCGAGGTGAGGAAGGCCGCGTTGATTAAAGAACGCTTTTTTAAACCGTGAGAAATATTGGAGAGGCCCATTGTTGTTTGAGCCCCCGGAAATAGCTCACCAATCCTGAAAATCGTCTGAAAAGTTACCCTAGCCTGGTTGCTATCAGTCGATACAGGTATAACCAGGGGATCAAAAAAGATAAGTTTTGCGGCTAACCCTCTTTTTTCCGCTTCCCCGAGGATCGCTTCACAAATAGTCAACCTTTTATCCGCTTCGGGAGGTATGCCGTCCCTATCCATGGCCAGAGCAATGAGGGGAACCTGGTACTGCGAGGCAAGCTCGATAATTTCCAAAGATTCCCTGCCGAGTTCACCGGTAATGGAATTAAGCATCCACGGCCTGCGGCCATCCAGGTGTTCGGCAGCATATTTGAGTACTTGCGGGCTTGCGGCATCCAGCACAAGTTTTTTAGCCGTGCACTCCAGGGCCAGATCAATAAGCCAGCACAGATCATCCTTCTCCTGCTGCAGTTCGCCGGAACCGGTTCCCGCATTGAGGTCAATATAATGTGCGCCCGCAGCATCCTGCACAGCAATCTCATCTTTGATCGTATCAGCATCTTTCTGCTCAATCGCCGTCCTGATACTTTTTCTTGTTGCATTCACCCGTTCCCCGATAATAATCATAACTGCTCCTTTCAAAAGTAACTGCTCGAGTTATTTTACGGAATTCACCCTGGGCGGGAGGTAGCTGCCTGGTTTTTCCTTCAAAATAGTGCTTACAATTTCGTGAGCCCGCAGTGCCGCCGTGGTATACCCTTCCTCAAGCCAGACAGGCCGCTGGCGCCGATCGCTGAGTGTGGGTTGGTAATGATCGGTGCGCATGAATTTCCTCGTATTCCTGCTGGTTATAAAGTTGCCGCCAGGGCCCGCTTCTTTTATCTCATCCAGGCAAAGGGATCTATCAGAAATATCGATACCTTTAATCGCTCGTTTTACCGTACCGATAATTTCATTATCAATCACCAGTTTCTCCAGGCTTACCGTAAAGGCAAATTCCATCAGGCCCGCTGCATCATGGATAAAATCAGCCCCGGCCAAACCCACAAGCATGTTTGTTATTGCCGCTTCATAACCACATTGGGCATCCAGTGTCTTGGAATCACTGATACCGGCCGTGGCATAATAGGGAAGGCCATAGTATTGGGTCAGCTGTGCCGTTGCGGCATTGATTAATCCGCTTTCCACAGGGGCACCCAGGTAACACATTGTCCTCATATCCATCGATGAAGCGACACAACCGTAGATTACCGGCGTGCCCGGATTGACCAGTTGGGTCAACATGACATTAATGAGGGAATCACAGTTTTGAATAACCAGCGTCCCGGCCAACGACATGGGTGCGGTACCACCGCATAAAGGTTCCACCGGTACGGCAAGGGGCAAACCTTTTTTGGCAATTTTAATCAAATAAGATCCATACTTGTTGTCGAGGCGCAAGGGGCTGATGCCACAGGTGATAAATGAAATAAAAGGCCGCTTGCGCAATGCTTCCGCGGAACCGGCAACATCTTCAGCCAGGCGGATCACTTCATCTATCCCCACGGCGGTGTAAACCCCACCCATAACATGCTTGTTCGTGTAAGTAAGCCCTGCCTTAAAACGGTGAATATCCACTTCGTCCACATTTAGTTCATTGGGATAGGTAGGCAGCAGGCAGATGTCAATGTAATCCATTTGGTCAACAATCCTGATCACATGTTCAAGATCCTTTAATGTGGCAGGCCTGCTTTCTTTTTGCCCATAATCCAGGATGTGCAACGCTGTACCACCGGTACCGAAGTAGGTTTCACCCGAGCCAAGCTTACAGTCATGTCGTTCATCCCTGCCACAGAGGGTTACGGTGGAGGGAGCCAGTGAAATTAATTCCCTGACGGTACTTTCCTTTATTTTGACAATCTGTTTTTTTTCATCCACGGCATCGGCTACTTTTTTGAAGTAGGCAAAAGCTTCCGGTTGATGTACTTCGAACCCGGCTTCAAACAGCACCTCCATGCTGGCCCGGTCGATTTTTTTAAGGTCGTTTTGTGTCAGGGGCTTATATGGGTGTATGCGCGTATCACCACCTGCCACCCTTAAATCTACTCCCTGCACATCTGCTGAGTTTACATTTAATTTCTTCACATTTTCATCCTCCTGTCATGTTTACTGGTTTGGATA
>DMPF01000001.1 GCA_003456095.1 Bacillota bacterium | reverse complement strand
CTCCTCAGCGCGGCGCCGCGCCGCCTCTCCCATGCGGCGCAGGCGCGTGGCGTCGTTCAGCACAGCCAGCGCATAGCCGGCCAGCGTCTCGATATCGCCCACCGCGGCCAGATAGCCGGTCTCGCCGTGCTTGACCACCTCCGGCAGGCCACCGGCAGTTGTGGCGATCACGGGAACCTGGCAGGCCATCGCTTCCAGGGCGCCCAAGCCAAAGCTCTCTTTTTCCGATGGCAGCAAAAAAAGGTCAGCCGCTGAGAAGATGGACAGCACATTGTCCTGCAGCCCTAGGAACAGCACATCCCGGTCAAGCTGCAGCTGCTCCACCATTCTTTGCGCCTCTGCACGCTGCGCTCCATCTCCCACCATGAGCAGCTTGGCCTCCATTTCCCGGCGTACCCGGGCAAACACTTCCACCACATCGGGAATCCTTTTCACGGGACGAAAATTGGAGACGTGCAGCAGCACCTTCCCGCCTGCTTGCAGGCGGCAAACGCGCTCCCGCGCCTCCGGTTGGCGGAAAAAGCGCTGTGTATTGATAAAATTGTAGATAGGGCGCACCTCTTTACCGATGGCAAAGATTTCATCTGTTTGCGCGGCCAGGTTTTTGGAGACGGCGGTTAGCCCGTCGCTTTTTTCCATGCTGTAACGGGTGATGCGCTTAAAAGACGGGTCATTACCCACCAGGGTAATATCTGTGCCGTGCAGCGTGGTGACGACGCGGATATGCCGGTCGCCCACTATGTCCCGGGCGACAAGGGCGCAGAAGGAATGGGGGATGGCGTAATGGGCATGGATGATCTCCGGCTTTTCCCGCTCAAAAAGCTCCACCAGCTGATTAACCAGCGCCAGCGTATATGGCGGATACTTAAACAGCGGATAGACCGGCATCTCCACTTCGTGATAATAAATATTTGGCTGGAAGCGGTCAAGGCGCAGCGGCAGCTGGTAAGAAACAAAATGGACAGTATGCCCCCGCTCCGCCAGCTCCTTGCCAAGTTCGGTGGCCACCACGCCGCTGCCGCCATGGGTTGGGTAGCAAACCATGACGATTTTCATGTTTTTTCCCCTCCGCCAAATTTTAAGGCCGATCTATCCTGCGGTATACCCTGAAGCACGGTGAGGTCTTGCACAACCAGCTTTTGCTCAAAAAAAAGTCCCTCACCGTACAGAGCCTGGATCATCGATCCCACATACTGGTCACGGGCCTGGATCATCCTGATAAACAGGGGGTCGTTCACCAGCGTCCGCCATTCAATATCGCGGGGCAAGGCAAACTGGCTCTGGTGTGCGCCCAGTGCCTCCAGTTTCCGCGCGTAGTAAGCGCTGATATCTACCACAAACGTAGGCTCCTCAAAGACCGCCAGGAAGTAATGGCAAAGAAGCGGCGGGCGGTAAGGTTCTCCCTCTGCGGGGTAGCGGCGCAGGCCGGCAAGATGAGCCGCTTCCCGCACCAGCTGGCTGGCACGCAGGTGGTCGGGATGTTTGTCCTGCCAGTATGGTCCCAGGACGACGCGCGGCCGGTACTTGCGGATCACCTCAATAATGGCACGCAGGCTTTCTTCGTCTGCCTGCAGCCGCGCATCCGGCAGCCCCAGGTTGTCACGGGTCTTCATGCCCATGATCTCCGCTGCCTGCAGCGCCTCCTCGCGCCGGATTTCCGGCGTGCCGTTACTGCCTGCCTCCCCCCTGGTCAGATCAACGATCCCGCACCGGTAACCCTGGGATGCGTGCTTAATCAGCGTGCCGCCGATGCCGATCTCCACATCGTCCGGGTGAGGACCGAAAGCCAAAATATCCAGCAGCATTATTATCCACCGTCCCGGAGTTAGTCTTTACCTATTTCAGCTTAAATACGGCAATTTCACGGTAACGGGGGCCTCTGGCTGTGAGCATACTCTCCAGGCAGAGAAAGCGCTCCACGCAAACACTGCCGGCACTATAACTCAGTTCGCGGGACAGGGCGTTGCCGATTCGCACAGTACGGCCTTCCCGCACCCTGCCCAGGGTTATATGGGGAGAAAACGGCTTATCGGGGGCGATACCGATACAGCGCGAAAGCTCCTCCGCCAGCTGTCGTGTCTGTTTTTCCCCTTCACCGGCACCTGCCCAGAGCACGCGGGGGCGCAACGGACCGGGAAAAGCGCCGGCGCCCCTTACCTCCAGGGTAAAAATAGCTGTTGCAGCGGCGGTACGAGCCGCGCCATCAAGAATTGGCCGAATTTTTTCCAATGGGATTTCACCGATAAACTGCAGCGTCAGATGCAGGTTCTGCTTTTCCACCCACTTGACTGCTCCCGGCTCAAGGTCAAGGGCACGTTGCAGCAGCGCCAGCCTCTCCCTGACCTCACCCGGCAGCATGATCGCAAAAAATATGCGGGACATTGGCCTGCTTCCTTTCCTTGGAAATTATGAGTAAAAGAGATAATGCCCCGGCGTAAGAGGGAACTCTTGCTGCAGTTTATGCCAGAAGGTCGGCCCATATTTACACAAAAAAGGAATAATATTCAGCACCCGCTCCTGCAACACTCCCATGGGCATGAGCGCTTGCTGCAGGGCAGTAAAATGGCGCAGCATGACCTCGTTTTTCTCACGTGATTTTTCCCGGGCCGCTTTTTGCAGATAGGCAACCTCAAAAGTGATCGGCTTCGGAAAAGTTATGATCTTCGCTGGCCACCCAGAAAACGGGGACCACCGGCCGGCCAAGCTTCTTCTCCAGGTTGTCGGCCAGCTTCACCGCGGTGATGGCTTTATAAACATTATACAGGGGACCCCCGCATAGGCCGGCCTGCTGGCCTGTCAGCACTGCCACGGCCGCCGGATCGGCCAGTTGCTTCGCCTTTTCCAGCGTCTTTGCAGAGCCTCTTACGGCAGCGTATATGTTTTAACATATAATTATGCTTTACCTTTCCACGAATAGCCCCTTCACCAGGATGAGGGGCGTGCCCGCGTCGGCGGAGCCGCTGACCAGATCGGCCAGGCTGGCAATGAGGTCCTCCAGCTTGCGCGGCGTTGTTCCTTCGCTGACCATCTCATCCTGCCCAAACTTCTTCTGCTTGTGCTCCGACAGCAGCGCTTCTATTTCGGCGATGGTCTTGCCTTCCGCATGAGCGGAGTCGGCCACCAGTTTATATTTGATTCCTTCGCGCATGCGCCCTTCCTTGAAGGCTGCGGTGCTGCCCAGGCATGGCTGCGGATCGGCCAGCTCATAGATGCCTGTAACCGGGTCTTTATAAGCGCCGTCACCGTAGATAATTACCTCCACTTTTTTGCCCAGCTCATCATAAATTATCCGCTGGATGCTCAGGGCAAAAGCATCACCGTCCCGCGGAGCGAGATTCAGCAGGTTCTCCGAAGACATATTGCAGCCCAAAAGCCCCCACTCGGTCCATGCCGTAAGGGACGGGT
>DMPF01000182.1 GCA_003456095.1 Bacillota bacterium | reverse complement strand
CTGTAATTTCAACTGGATTGTTACTCTCCGGGTCGGTAATTATATGTCCTAGCGCACCATAGTAACGACTCAAAGGATCATAAAAAGTCATGGTTCCCACGCCTGCAGCTGTATCCCTTATATATAAACCGATACGATATTCCTGCTTTAAATTTGCCTGTAGGAGTTTTTTTTATGCTTGAAGGCTGCGCAAGCAGTAATGTTTTATTTGACATTCATAACAAAAAAATTTCCCTTTAAAAAGGGAAACAACTTAAGCAAAAAAGCAGCCGCAACAACCGGCCGCAAAACTTTAACATCAACAAATATTTAATCTCGCTAACAATGCTACCAAATTTTAATTTTAAACCAAAAACTATCCACGGCAGCGATTTTTAAGTAGCAATCCGGCAGCATGCTGCCGGGAAATTATATCATCACTGCTGCCGTCCAATAAACGGGCAATTTCCGTAATCCTGCTTTCTCCTTCCAAATAACGTACACGAGTATAAGTGCGCTCGCCTTCAATCTCTTTAAAAACAAAATAATGGTGATCGGCGGCGCTGGCAATCTGTGAACTGTGTGTTACACAGATGACCTGATGGTTGACGCTTAAGCGTGCCATTTTCTCACCAACTTTTTGTACCGTTTCTCCTCCGATCCCGCTGTCTATCTCATCAAAAATCATTGTGGAGATACGGTCCTGTGCAGCAAGGATACTTTTTAACGCCAGCATTACACGGGAGATCTCTCCTGCGGAGATAATACGAGCCAGCGGCTTTACCGGTTCACCACGATTGGCTGAGAACAAAAATTCAACTTCATCTTTTCCTATACGGGTAGGTTTATCTTGCCCGATAAAAGAAACAGTAAAACGGGCATCCGGCATACCCAATTCCTTTAAAGCAGATGTTATCCCCTGTTCCAGCAATGAAGCGGCTCTTTTCCTTAAGGAAGTAAGTTTTTCAGCCTGCTCTCCCAGGCTGCGTTCCCTTATAGACTGTTCTTTTTCCAAATTCAGCGCTTCCTCCGCGCTGTTTTCCAAGAACACCAGTTCATCACGGCAGTTTTTTGCAAAGTTATGAATATCAGCTACTGTGGAGCCATATTTTTTTTTCATGCGGCGGTATAAATCCAGACGATTTTCTACTTCACTGCGTTCCTCAGGGAAAAAATTGAGATTCTCCCGGTAAGCATAGAGATCATGTCCCAGTTCGTTTAAATGCGTGGTGACCTCTTTTAGAACAGAAGAAAATGGAACTAATTTTGTATCGATACCCTCCAAAAAGGTAATCTCCGTCTTAATGCGATTGAGCCTATCCAATAAAGATTCAATCTGATCACTTCCTTCATAAATCTCCCCATAAGCCCTGTTTGCCATGTTGATTAATCTTTCCATATGATCGAGGACCAGCAGGCGCTGTGTCAAATTTTCCTCTTCAGCTTCATCCAGGGCGGCGGCATTAATTTCATCTAACTGAAATCGCAGTAAATCCAGTGCTCGTTCCCGCTGCGCTTCGCTTATGCCAAGATCCTTTAATTTTTGCCGGACCTGTTGCAGGTTATTAAATTCATGCAAGTAGCTGATTTTTTGTTCGGTCAGTACAGGCCCGGCAAATTCATCCAGCATAAAAAGCTGTTGTTCGGTCTTTAAAAGTGATTGGTGGCTGTGCTGACCATGCAAGTCTACCAGAAGAGATCCCAATTCTTTAAGAGCGGTCAGAGGAACAATGCGTCCGTTAATACGGCAGATATTACGCCCCTTTTGCCATATCTCCCGGGAGATGACAATCTCCTCTGCCTGGGCCGGAGGCAAACCGTATTGTTCAAGCTGTGTCCCGATCTGTTCAGCTCCGGCAGAGCAATGGAAGATGGCTTCCACAATTGCCTGATCGGCTCCGGCGCGAATCTGTTCAATTGAAGAACGTTCTCCCAGAATAAGGTTGATTGCTCCGATCAGGATCGATTTTCCCGCCCCCGTCTCACCGGTAAGCACATTCAAACCATCAAAAAATTCCAGGTTCAGTTCATCAATAAGGGCAAAATCGCGCAAGTGCAGATATGAAAGCAACGGATGGATCCCCCTTTAAATCAGCAGATTCTATGCGTCCAGCAATTTGTTGTGAAGAATTTTATAAAAATTGCTCTCCGCAAAAGTTATTACGCGTGTAACACAAGGGGCACGTCTCACCTTAATGCAGTCATTAAATTGAAGGGCGAAACCTTCTTGCCCGTCAAGGGTCAGAAAAATATCCGCGGAACTGGTAGCCACAACTACAGTTACCAGATCGTCCCGGTCAACAATTACGGAGCGCTGATAAAGCAGATGAGGGCAAATCGGTGTAATTAAAAGTAATTGCAGCGAGGGATTGACTACCGGTCCGCCTGCGGAAAGAGAATATCCTGTCGATCCGGTAGGTGTGGCGATGATTAAACCATCACCGGGATAGCTTTCCAAAATATCATTGTTAATATATGTATCCAATTTAATAATCCGGGAGAAGGGCCCGCGGGAGATAATCGCATCGTTAAGGGATTGAGAGAAAAAAACACACGTTTCATTCCGCAGAATGGAGGTCTGCAGCATCATGCGTTCACCGATATAATAATCACCATCAATCAATTTTTGCAGACTGCTTTTTAAATTGCCTACTTCGATCCCGGCCAAAAAACCTTTGTGGCCAAGGTTCAAGCCCAGGATGGGCAGATCCGTAAAGGCAACTTCCCTTGCCACCCGCAGGAAAGTGCCGTCACCACCCACGGCAATGACAAGATCCACTTTTTGCGGCCATTCCTTCATTTCCGCAATCGGAGAGGCCAAATGCAGCAGTGCATCCGCTGACGGCACAATATAAACCGGGATAGTGTAGGCACAAAAGAATTCCTTAATCTCATCAATCACCCGGGAAACATTATTCTTCTGCCAGTTAGGCACCAGACCAATCCCCTTGAACAAGCCGTAACCTCCTGACTTTACCGAAGTGTTTCCCATGCCTGAGATACAACTGTGCGCACGGTAATTTCCCCAGCTTCAGTTTCTGATTCGCCCCAGGCAAAATCATTTTCACGGGGGAGACACAGGTAGAGTAAATATTCAATATTTCCTTTTGGTCCTTTAATTGGCGAAAAAGTAATTCCTTTTATTTTATATGTTAACTGTTGTGCCAGCTCCACCAGCTTAATCAATGTCTCCACATGAACTTCCGGGTCTTTGACTA
>DMPF01000214.1 GCA_003456095.1 Bacillota bacterium | reverse complement strand
CGACCTCTATGCGGCAGGCCGCCGTCAGTATGCGCTATAAAGATATTAATAAAGACAGGAGTGATAAAAGCATTGCAAAAAGAAAGAGACGCACTGCTGGCCAAAGCATCCAAACCGGCTGAAGATGCCCTGCGGCTCCACCCCTTTTACCAGGGTAAGCTGGAGGTATCGCTCAAAGCCGCCGTACGCGACTACAATGACTTTGCCATCTGGTATACCCCCGGTGTGGCCGCTTCCTGCAAGGCCATTCATGCCAACGGGGAAGAAGTTTACCGTCATACCAACAAAGCAAACTTTGTCGCCGTTGTATCCGACGGCACCCGCGTCCTGGGCCTGGGCGACATCGGCCCCGAGGCTGCCCTGCCGGTCATGGAAGGCAAGGCCCTCCTCTTCAAGTATCTGGGCGGCGTCGATGCCTTCCCCATCTGTGTCGATACCAAAGACCCCGATGAACTGATCAACTTCGTCAAACTGCTCCAGCCCAGCTTCGGCGGCATCAATCTTGAAGATATCGCCAATCCCAAATGCTTTTACGTCCTCGAACGCCTGCGTGCCGAATGCCGCATTCCCGTCTGGCATGACGACCAGCAGGGTACCGCCTGCGTTACCCTGGCCGGGTTAATTAATGCCGTTAAAGTCGTCCGTAAGGAGATAAAAAAGATCAAAATCGCCTTAATCGGCGCCGGTGCCGCCAATATTGCCACGGTCCGGCTTTTTATAGCCTATGGCATTCCCCCCGGCAATATCATCATCGCTGACAGCAAAGGCATTCTGCACCGGGAGCGCCGCGATATCAACCCGGACCACGGGGATAAACTAAAATTCAGTAAAATTACCAATGCTGAAAAGCGCCGCGGCGATATCCCCGCGGCCATGGCTGGGACCGACGCGGTTATCGCCCTCTCCCAGCCCGGCCCTGATACCATTAAAAAAGAATGGATCAGATCCATGGCCGGTGCCCCCATCGTCTTTGCCTGCGCCAACCCCATTCCCGAAATATGGCCATGGGAAGCCAAAGAGGCGGGTGCCGCCATTGTCTCCACCGGACGTTCCGACTTCCCCAACCAGGTCAATAACTCCATGGGCTTCCCTGCCATCTTCCGCGGTGTCCTGGATGTGCAGGCCAGCGCCATCACCGATGCCATGTGCATCGCCGCCGCGGAAGAACTGGCTGCCTGCGCCGCCCGCAAGGGCTTAAATGCTGAGGAGATCCTGCCCACCATGGACAACTGGGAAGTATTTCCCCGCGTGGCTGCGGCTACCGCCCTGCAAGCCATCAAGGAAGGCCTTGCCCGAGTGGTAATGACGGAAGAGGAGATCTTTAACACGGCAATGGGCAAAATCAAAAGAGCCCAGGCGCAGGCCAGGGTGCTTATGGAAAAGGGCATTGTGCCGCTGCCTTAACACAAACAGGGGGACAACACAGGGGAACGGTCCTTTTGTGTTGTCCCCCTGTTTGTCCCCCTGTTTGTCCCCCTGTGTTGTCCGTGTGTTGCTATCGGTCGAAGTAGATGTTCTTGCCCGTAGTAGAGAGGGGGTGCCGAGTACAAACTTTCGGCCCAACTTTACATTTACACTGGGGTGCCGGGCGCCTTTTTACAGATTAGCCGGTATGTAAAACTTGCGCTCCGCCGCAAAAAGAGTTATAATGTTAACCGGAAAGCAAAGCAATTGCGTATGCGGGTGTAGCTCAATGGCAGAGCCCTGGCCTTCCAAGCCAGTCGCGTGGGTTCGATTCCCATCACCCGCTCCATTTATTTACTGCTGATCGGGCGGGTTTTTTTATTTGTCCCCAATTAAACGGGAAAGCAGGCGGCAAGATGGCAGGAATACCCATTATCTTTAAATCTGCAACGCTGAACCTGGAGGGGGTGCTGCACCTGCCCGAGAGCGGCGGGACCGGGGATGTGCCCGCAGTGGTGCTCTGCCATCCCCATCCCCTTTACGGCGGCAATATGGACAACAACGTGATCATGGCGGTGAGCCGGGCCCTCCTTGCGGAAGGGATTGCCGCTTTCCGTTTCAACTTTCGTGGTGTGGGTGCAAGCGACGGCCGTTTTGACAACGGAGTGGGGGAGAAGGATGATATCCGGGCTGCCCTGGCGGCGCTGGGGGGGCGCGGGGAGATTGATGCTGCCCATCTTGGCCTGATGGGTTACTCTTTCGGCGGGATGGTGGCCCTTGACGAAGGCAGAGCCAACACGCATGTGCGGGCCATTGGGTGCGTTGCGCCTGTTTTAATCCCCGGCGTGCTGCAGGATATGGACAAACCGCTCATTATCATCAGCGGCACGGATGATCATGTGGTTGCGCCCGCGGACATTTACCGGGAGGCTGCGACGATGGGACGCCCGGCCACAGTGACAGTGGTGCCGGGAGTGGATCATTTCTGGTGGGGTCATGAGTCGGCGATGGCCGGCAAGCTGGCCGAGTTTTTCCGCGAAGCGCTGAAATAAGACGATGGGAGGGCAAACTGCCATGCTTACGCCGGAACGGATGCTTGTGGATCTGATCCGCCTGAACACGGTAAACCCACCGGGCAATGAAACTCTGGTTGCCCGCTATCTCAAGGATGTTTGCGACAGCGCCGGGATCGAGAACGAGATCATCGAGGGAGAACAGGGGCGGGGCAACTTTTTTGCCCGCCTTGGCCCGCAAAATGGGGAGCAGCGACTCCTTTTTCTCGTTCACAGTGACGTGGTACCGGTAGGTGAGGGCTGGGAATGTGACCCCTTCTCCGGGGAGATGCGGGGCCAATTAATTTATGGACGCGGTGCCCGGGACTGCAAAGGTCTTCTGGCGGCGGAGCTTTATGCCCTGCTGCGCCTGGCGGCGGAGCAGGTGCCCCTCCAGGGAACACTTCTTTTTGCCGCCACTGCCGACGAAGAACAGGGCGGCCGCTGCGGTGTCCGCTACCTGTTGGATCGCTGCCCGCAAAAACTGCGGGCCGATTTTGCGGTGAATGAGGGCGGTGAGGAGCCTGTCGTGCTGGGCGGGCAGACCTTTTTCTTTTTTCAGGTGGGCGAGAAGGGAACAGCTTGGAGCAGGCTGCAAACCCGCGGCAAGGCCTGCCATGGTTCAGTGCCGACGCTGGGCGAAAACGCGGTGACAAAGATGGCAACCGCCCTGCATGCCTTGACCGCTTACCGGGCGGAAATAATCCTCATACCGGAAGTGCGGTATCTCCTGCAGGAACTGGGCCGTGCCGCCGGCCTGGATGTTTCCCCGTATGCTCCTGTTGCAGTGGAAACCGTTGACCGCTTGCTGGACGGCCTGGCTGCAATAGACCGGGATTTTGCCGAGGGACTGCGCTCGATGACGCGAATGACCATTTCGCCCAATGTTGTGCAGGGCGGCAACAAGACTAATATCGTACCCGATGCCTGTACGGCCGACATTGATATCCGCCTCCTCCCCGGCGAGGACGAGGATTACGTGCGCCGCGCCCTGCGCGATTGCATCGGTGACGCTGCGGATGTGGATGTTGATATTTTCAATTATTATCCCCCCACGTTCTCCACCGCTGATTCCCCTCATTATTACCTGCTGGAGCAGGTAACGGCACAGGTGGCCGGCCGTGAGATCACTTGCCTGCCCCACATCTCCCCGGGGGCTACCGATTCCCGTTTTCTGCGCGATGCCGGCATCCCCTGCTACGGGATCGGCCATATGATCCCCGAACTTGACCGGGAGGGGCGCGCCACGATACATGGAAAAAACGAACGCATCGACATCCCCAGCCTGCACCTCAAAGCCGATTTTCTCTATGCCCTGGCCCGCGCCTATCTGTAGAATCAGGGGCGGGTCGTTGTTTTGTCAAAGCCGAAAATCTGTACTTGTGCCTGCCTGGTTCACTTTAAAGGCAAAGTTTAAGCGCCGGCCCCGCTTTCCAACAACTCCGTATAAAGCCGTTCATATTGCGGCACAATCAGCCGGCTGTCAAACAGCTCCTCAGCGCGGCGCCGCGCCGCCTCTCCCATGCGGCGCAGGCGCGTGGCGTCGTTCAGCACAGCCAGCGCATAGCCGGCCAGCGCCTCGATATCGCCCACCGCGGC
>DMPF01000116.1 GCA_003456095.1 Bacillota bacterium | reverse complement strand
TTTTGCTATTCGGGAGGGCGGCCGCACCGTTGGTGCCGGTGCTGTTACCTCCGTGATTGCGTAGTTCCCCATTGATAATTGACAGAGGCAGCGAACTGTGCTAAATTGAGTGTTGCGGCAATTTTGAAGGAAAAGGAAGTGTGCGCAAGGGATGCGTGTAAAGGTAACACTGGCCTGTCCAGAATGCAAAGAAAGAAATTATGCGACGAACAAAAACAAAAAAAACAATCCTGACCGGGCAGAGATGAAAAAGTATTGCCCCCGCTGTAATACACATACCCTCCATAAAGAGACCAAATAGCGCCGGGTTGCTTATTTCGGGTCGCTTATTATAATTGAAGGGGAGTTAATTATGGTCCCTTATCTGAAAAGGATGCAGCGCTATTTGCATGATATCAGAATAGAGCTAAAAAAAGTGAATTGGCCTACCAGGCGGGAACTGACTGTATTTACCGGCGTGGTGTTAATTGCGATTATTATTATCGGTATTTTTTTCTGGGTATTGGACACCGGTTTTACCGCTGGGCTGCGCATTATAATAGGAAGGTAAGTTATTACATACGATGGGCAAGAAAGATTGGTACGTTATCCACACATATGCCGGTTACGAGAACAAGGTTAAGACCAACCTGGATAAACGGGTTGAATCGATGGAGATGAAGGAAAAGATTTTTCGTGTTCTCGTTCCTATGGAAAAAGAAATAGAAATAAAGAACGGCCAGCGCCGCACGGTTATGCGCAAGATTTTTCCCGGTTATGTGCTGGTGGAGATGATCCTTGAGGATGACTCCTGGTATGTGGTGCGCAATACCCCGGGCGTTACGGGCTTTGTAGGCTCCGGTTCCCGCCCCATTCCTTTGACGGAAGCGGAAATAAACCATATTTTAAGGCAGATGGGTCTGACGGACGCCAAGCCCCGTATCAATCTTCAGCTTAAACAACAGGTACGGGTGATCAGCGGGCCTTTTAACAATTTTATCGGTTCAATTGAAGAAATTAACCCGGAACGGGGCAAACTGAAGCTAAGCGTTTCCTTGTTTGGACGCGAAACGCCGGTAGAGCTTAATTTAGATCAGGTAGAAAAACTATAGGCGGGGCTGCCAGGAGAGGAGGTGCGGGAAAATGGCTAAAAAGAAAAAGATTGTCGGTATGGTTAAGTTGCAAATTACTGCCGGTAAAGCGACACCCGCCCCACCGGTGGGGCCGGCGCTGGGGCAGCACGGTGTCAATATCATGGCATTTTGCAAGGAATTTAATGAAAGAACAGCCGCGGAAGGCGGGTTGATTATTCCGGTGGAGCTGACCGTGTATGATGATCGCTCCTTTACCTTTGTGACGAAAACACCGCCTGCTGCTGTGCTGCTGAAGAAAACACTGGCTATTGAAAAAGGCTCCGGGCAGCCTAACAAAAACAAGGTTGCCTCCATTTCGCGTGATAAGGTACGTGAGATTGCCCGGCAAAAACTGGAAGACTTAAACACCACCGATCTTGATGCTGCGGTAAAAATTATTGAAGGAACGGCTCGCAGTATGGGAGTGGTCGTGGAAGGTTAAGAAAAAGATAAATCAATGTGGGAGAAAGTATCTTTCGTTTGTACCACAGGGAGGTAAGTTGATTATGGCAAAACATGGTAAAAAATACTTGGAAGCCCGCCAAAAAATAGATCGCAACCGCCAATACGATCCGGCAGAGGCAATGAAGCTGCTCAAAGAAATTGCCAGCGCTTCGTTTGATGAAACAGTGGAGCTGGCCGTAAAGCTTGGCGTCAATCCCAAGCATGCCGATCAGCAGGTAAGGGGTGCTACAGTTTTGCCCCATGGCACAGGCAGGAGCATGCGTGTGATCGTTTTTGCCAAGGGTGAAAAGGCCAGGGAAGCTGAGGAGGCGGGAGCTGATTTTGTAGGCGCGGAAGACCTGGTGGACAAAATCCAGAATGGCTGGCTTGATTTTGACGTAGCCGTAGCCGCACCGGATGTGATGGGTATAGTGGGGAAACTGGGGCGCATCCTCGGTCCCCGCGGGCTTATGCCCAACCCTAAAACAGGAACGGTCACATTTGATCTGACCAGGGCCATTGCTGAGATTAAGGCCGGTAAGGTGGAATACCGAACAGACAAGGCAGGTAATATTCATGTTCCGCTTGGCAAGATATCTTTTCATGAGGAACAACTGCTGGGTAATTTTTATACGGTGATTGAAGCGCTGATTAAAGCCAAGCCGGCAGCGGCAAAGGGACAGTACTTCAGAGGTATTGCCATCAGCGCTACGATGGGGCCGGGGATCAAGATCAGCTCGCAGAAAGCGGCTACCCTGGGCAAAACAGCATAAAACACATCTTGCGGTTGATTGATAATTTGTTCTGTTACCGCAGACAGCAGGTGCCTTACGCTTAAAGGCTGCGCCGCCTGCCGAGGTAAAAGAGGCCGATAATTTCTTTGTATGCACAAAGAATAATTATGCTTACAGCCTCCCCGCCTCCGGCGAGGAGGCTTTCCATTAATCAGCTGCAGGCAAAGGGGGTGAAATGTTGGAAAAACGGATTTTAAAAGAGAAAAAAGTGGAGCTGCTAAAAAGCGAACTCGGGCAGGCAAAGATTATCGTCATGACCGATTACCGTGGCCTGACAGTGGCCCAGACGAACAAATTGCGCCGTATGCTGCAGGCTGAAGGCATCAAGTACAAAGTGATCAAAAATACACTTACAAGGATAGCTGCTGCGGATTTGGGCATTTCAGCAATGAATGCCTACCTGGATGGTCCTGTCGCCATTGCATACACTTATAATGATCCTGTTACCCCGGTAAAGTTGCTGGTAAAGTTCGCCAAAGAGCATGATCAGTTGTCCCTTAAAGGGGGCATGCTGGAGAAACAAATACTTGATGAGCAGAGTTTGCGGCAGCTTGCTGATTTGCCTTCCCGCGAGGTGCTGCTTGCCAAAGTGCTAGGCTCCTTACAATCCCCCCTGGCCGGTATGCTAAATGTATTGCAGGGTAACCTGCGCGGCTTTGTTTACGCGCTGCAGGCCGTCAAAGAGAAACGGGAAAAAGAAAGTGCTTAATTTTCGCAGCTGAAAACCATCCCTGATTTTATTAAAAATAGGAGGCTGTAAAGATGTCCAAGGTACAGGAAGTACTGGAGATAGTAAAAGGAATGACTGTTTTGGAGTTGGCCGAATTAATCAAAGCTTTTGAAGAGGAGTTCGGCGTAAGTGCCGCAGTTCCCATGGCTGCCGTTGCCGCCCCGGCTCAGGCAGCTGAAGAAGTGGTTGAAGAAGAACAGACCGAGTTTGATGTTATTCTGACGGGAGCGGGAGACAAGAAGATTCAGGTAATTAAGGTTGTGCGCGAGCTTACGGACTTGGGGCTGAAGGAAGCAAAGGCGCTGGTAGATGAGGCTCCCAAACCGGTGAAGGAAAAGATCAGCAAGGAAGAGGCGGAAGCAATTAAAGCAAAATTGGTGGAAGCTGGAGCCAGTGTGGAAATAAAGTAAGAGCTGATGCATAGGCAGCCCTTTACCTCCGGTAAAGGGCTTTTATTTTAAATAAAATAATGGGTGTGGTGGAAAAGCCCA
>DMPF01000218.1 GCA_003456095.1 Bacillota bacterium | reverse complement strand
TCTCGCCAATATCCCCCGTCTGGCTGAAGAGGCGACACGGTTCAGCATCTCCGTGTTTGCTGCTGCCGTGGATATCTTTCTTGTCCTTTTTATTGTATTTTTCTTGCTTTATGATTTCCAGGAGGTACGCAACGCCATTGTCTGGTTGTCCCCCGCCCCCTACCGGCAACATGCTGCAGCGGTTATTAGTATTGTGGATAATAACTTTGGCGGCTTTATCCGGGGAAACATCGTGCGCTGCACAGTAGTAGGCATTTTAACGGGCATACTTTTGTTCTTCATCGGCTTTCCCTATGCCCTGCTGCTCGGAGTGCTGGCTGGAGTGCTCAATGTCATCTATTATATCGGCCCATACATTTCCATAATTCCGGCCCTGCTGCTCAGTTTTTCTCCCGATACCCCTTCGCCCCTTTTGGTTATCGCCATTTATGTATTTGTGCAAGCTGTCGATTCGATTGTCCTTTCCCCGCTGCTGTTGGGGAGGGCAGTCAAGATCAAGGCGATAACCGTAATTGTTTGTATGCTTATCGGCCAACAGCTGGCCGGGTTCCTGGGGATGATCCTTTCGGTTCCACTGGCGGGCATTGTGCGCGGCGTAATTGAATATAGCCGGGAATCTGCTGCGAAAAAAGAAAGACAAACAGGTGGCGCGGCCTAATCAAGTTTTACTTAAGCCTGCAGCCGTGAGAAGGCACCCTGCACCATGGTGAAATGTAAACCTGAGCAGTAAAATAAATACCGCAATTTATAGTTGCTTCCGCAGGCGTCATATGCTATCATAGCAACGAATCATCCCTGCTCCCCATGGGGGCCGTTTAGTCCGAAGGGAGGTGAATAGGTTGAATATTTATGAGATAATGTACGTTATTAAACCTGATTTGGAAGGGGAAGCGCTGGAGGAGGCCATTACCAGGGTAAATGAGGTGCTGGAGAAGGAAGGCGGCAGCGTCACGCTGCTGAAAAAGACAGGCAAGCGGAGGCTGGCCTACACCATCGACGATTATAAGGAAGGCTATTACGTTCTACTTAATCTCCAAGCCGGACCGGTAATTGTCCCCGCCCTGGAGCACTTTTTTAAAGTGAGCGAGGGCTATCTGCGTTACTTGGTAATCCGGCTGGATAAAGACCGGAAAAAAGACAAGGTTGGCGATGGGCAAGGGGAAGCCGGCAGCGACGTTGCCGGGGCGGAGGCAGCAGAGGAGCAGTAGGGGCATGGAACGGTCAAGACCGTTCCATGCTATGGCTCTGTCGGGGCCGAGTTGACAATTTAAGACATTCTGTGGAAGGGCGGTGTTGTCATTGCTGAATAAGGTGGTTTTGATCGGCCGACTGGTAAGGGATCCGGAATTGCGGTACACTCCCTCGGAAGGGGTTCCTGTAGCAAATTTTACCATTGCGGTAGACCGCCCCTACAGCAAACAGAAGGGAGACAAGGAAGCGGATTTCATCCGTATTGTCACCTGGAACAAGCAGGCAGAAAACTGTGCCAGCTATCTCAGTAAAGGAAGGCTGGTTGCCGTGGAAGGGCGTCTGCAGATCCGTTCCTACGAGGATCGAGAGGGGATCAAACGCAGCGCGGCGGAAGTGGTGGCGCGGAGTGTGGTTTTTCTGGAGAGCCGCCGCAGCGCTGAAGAAGACAGAAGCGGTTTTGATGGTGAGAGCGCCGACGAGCCGGATATCCGGGAGGACGACGTGCCCTTTTAACAGCAGTCTGCAGCTGGATTATTTGTAACTGCCATAGGCTGCAAAAGGGGTGCAGGGTTGCCTTTGATCGGAATTCAGGCTCGATCAATCGTATATTTTTAAGATAGGGGAGCAATTATGCGAAGGGAAAAAAGAAAAGGCAAAAAGAAAGTCTGCAACTTTTGTGTGGAAAAAGTGGAACATATTGATTACAAACAGGGAGAGAAGCTGCGCCGCTTCATTACCGAGCGAGGCAAGATCCTGCCGCGGCGTATCTCCGGTAACTGTGCCGGGCACCAGCGTCAGCTCACCACGGCAATCAAAAGAGCCAGGCAGATAGCATTGCTGCCCTATACGGCGGAATAGTCAAGGAGCGGTGGCTCGGCAGGAGTTGCCGCTTCTTGCTTTGCCGGGAAGGCAGGAAATAAAAGATGCGTAGCGAAATGCTATAGCAGGAGACGCAACAACAATGTTTCCTTTAAGCAGGAAGGAGCGGTATTGGGATGAAAGTAATCCTGCAGAAAGATTTTCCCGGCTTAGGGAAAAAGGGTGAGATGAAGGAAGTCTCCGACGGTTATGCCCGCAATTTCCTTTTTCCCCGTGATTTTGCCGTGGAAGCTTCCGCCGGACGGGTTAAGGACCTTGAGCTACAGGAGGCGAAAAAGTCCCGCCGTGCGGCGAGGGAACGTGAAGAAGCGGCAGCGCTGGCCGGCCGTCTGGAGGAGAAAAGTATCTTCATTAAAGCCAACGCAGGCGAAGGGGGGCGCCTCTTTGGTTCTGTAACCACAGTGGATATTGCCCGGGCGCTGCAGGAAAAAGGGTTTAAGCTGGACCGTAAGAAAATTGAACTTGCGGAGCCAATCAAAACATTGGGCCGCCATACGGTGGCGGTAAAACTCCATCCCCAGGTAACCGTTTCGATCAATATCACTGTGGAGAAGCAAACGTAAAATTGGGGGAAAGGATATGCTTAAGGCAGGCCTTGGCGGAGGGAAACGAAAATGAGTGAAACACTGCAGCGCCTGCCGCCGCAAAACATCGAGGCGGAGCAATCACTTCTCGGCTCCATCCTGATTGATCGGGACGCGCTGCTGGAGGCGGCGGAGATCATGCAGGCGGAGGATTTTTACCGGGAAGCGCACCAGTTTATTTATCAGGAAATCATGAGGCTAACCAATAAAGGCGAGCCCGTTGACCTGGTCACCGTCTGCGCCGCCCTGGAAAACAAAAGCCTCCTGATTAAGGCGGGAGGCGCCGCCTATATCGCCTCCCTGGCCAGCATGACCCCCACGGCAGCCCACGTTGCCCACTATGCTGCCATTGTCCGGGAAAAGTCGCTGCTGCGCCGCCTTATTCGCACCGCGACGGATATAGTGGGAAAAAGTTACGGCTATGTGGAAAATGTTGAGGAATTCCTTGACGAAATGGAGCAGGCCATCTATGAGGTGGCGCGCAGCCGTGAAAGCAAGGGGTTTATCCACCTGCAGCATGCCCTGGAGCAGACATTTGAAAAGCTGGAGCGGCTTTACGAGCAGAAAAGCGGCGTCACGGGCATTCCCACCGGCTTTCCGGACCTGGACAATCTCACCTCCGGGCTTCAGCCATCCGATCTGATTATCATTGCGGCACGGCCGGGTATGGGCAAAACAACGCTGGCACTGAATATGGCCGGCCATATCGCCGTGGCGCAGCGGCTGCCTCTTGCTTTTTTCAGTCTGGAGATGTCCAAGGATCAACTGGCGCAGCGGCTCCTTTGTTCCTTTGCGGAGATTGATGCACACCGTCTGCGTCAGGGTTTTTTGTCCTCAGAACACTGGTCGCGTATTACGGAAGCGGTAGGACCGCTCTCCGAAGCGCCCTTTTACATTGACGACAGCGGAGCCATTTCTGTCATGGAGATAAGGGCGCGATCACGCCGTCTCAAACTGGAGAAAGGCATGGCGGCCGTCTTTATCGATTACCTACAGCTGATGCGCAGCCATGAGCGGTCGGAAAACAGGCAGCAGGAGATATCCTATATTTCCCGTTCACTGAAGTCACTGGCAAAGGAATTGAACTGCCCGGTGATTGCCCTTTCTCAGCTTAGCCGCGCCGTGGAACAGCGCACGGACAAGCGCCCCATTTTGAGCGACCTGCTGGAATCGGGGGGTATTGAAGCCAACGCCGACCTGGTGATCTTTATTTACAGAGAGGATTATTACCAAAAGGAAACGGAAAGGAAGTATCATACGGAGATTATTCTGGCCAAACAGCGTAACGGCCCCACAGGAAAAATAGAGCTGTATTTTCAAGATAAATTCAACAAATTTGTCAGTGTGGATAAACATCACGGCGCAGCGGTCTGAAACGCAGTTAGCACAGACTTCCTGCCCGCAAGTACTGCCTTGAACAAAAAAGAGTGGTAACTACACTGAAAATAGCTTTCCATTAAGTATGTCTATACAGTTTCAAAGGGTGAAGGCCTAATTGACCGGCGAGTATGATGTGATCATAGTGGGAGCAGGCCCGGCAGGGATCTTTGCCGCCCTAGCCCTTGCGGGTGAAGGGCGGCGATTGCTGCTTTTAGAGAAAGGGAAGCCGCTTGAGGGAAGGTTTTGCCCGGGGCGGGGCGGTCGCTGCCTGGACTGTCGTCCCTGTGCCGTGATGAACGGCTGGGGCGGCGCGGGGGCTTTCAGTGATGGGAAACTTACCCTCTCCAGCCGCTTTGGCGGTTCCTTGCCCGATTATGCGGGTGCAGAACAGGCAGAAGCGTTGATCAGGCGTGTGGATGAACTTTACCGCTCCTACGGGGCACCGCTCCAGGTATTCGGCAGCGATGCCGCGGCGGTGAACCGTTTACAGCAACAGGCCGCCGCAGCGGGGTTGGAGCTGGTGCCGGCGCCAATCCGGCACTTGGGCACGGAAAACTGCCTGGAGATCCTTGCCAGGATCAATGGTTACCTGCAAAACAGGATTACCTGCCGTTTTTGCAGCCCCGTACAGCAGTTCCGCGTGGAGGGGAACCGGGTCATGGGGGTGCGGCTGGAAAACGGCGAAATTATTAACGCACCCCAGATTATCTGCGGACCGGGCCGGGAAGGGGCACTCTGGCTTCTTCAGGAGGCCCGGCGTCTCGGCCTCACGATCACCAATAACCCTGTGGATATGGGTATCAGGGTGGAGGTGCCGGCAGAGGTTCTGGAAGATATTACCGCCAGTGTCTACGAAGCAAAGCTGCTCTACACGGCGCCTACCTTCAAAGACAGGGTACGCACCTTTTGTATGAACCCGCACGGCGAAGTTGTTCTGGAGAACTGCGGAGGCGTCGTCACCGTCAACGGGCACAGCTACCGGGAGACGCAGCGGCAGAGCGATAATACGAACTTTGCCCTGCTGGTAGGCAAGAATTTTACGGAACCTTTTACAGAGCCGGTGCGCTACGGCCGGTATGTGGCCTCTCTGGCCAATATGCTTGGCGGCGGGGTGCTGCTCCAGCGTCTGGGGGATCTACTGGCGGGCAGGCGCTCCACGCCGGAACGGATCAGCCAGGGAACGGTGCGCCCCACACTTAAGGAGGCGACGCCGGGAGATTTAAGCCTAGTGCTGCCCTACCGTTATCTCTGTTCACTGCTGGAGATGCTGGCCGCCCTGGATAAGTTGGCACCTGGCATTTATGATCCACACACCCTCCTCTACGGTGTTGAGGTAAAATTTTATTCCTGCCGTTTACGCCTTACCCCTTTTTTGGAGACGGAAATAGAAAACCTTTTTGCCATAGGAGACGGCGCCGGCGTAACAAGGGGCCTGGTGCAGGCTTCCGCCTCCGGGCTGCTGGCTGCCGGGGAGGTTTCCCGCCGCCTGACCTGAAATGAAGACAAGGAGTGAACGTCATTTGCTGAACGATACAACGCTCGCGGTAGTTGGTTGCCAGTGGGGAGATGAGGGCAAGGGAAAGATTTCTGACTTTTTGGCCGGCCAGGTTGATGTGGTGGTCCGCTACAATGGAGGACCCAATGCCGGACATACGATTGTTGTGGAAAATGAAACCTTCAAGCTGCACCATCTGCCCTGCGGCGTGCTTTACCCGGGGAAGATCAATATTCTGGGCAACGGCATGGTCCTGGACGCGCTGACGCTGGAGGATGAACTGGCCGGGCTGAAACGGCGGGGGATTATTGTGCAAAAGCTCTTTATCAGCGACCGGGCCCATCTGATCCTGCCCTATCACCGCAGGCAGGATAGTCTGGAGGAAGAAAAGCGGGGCAGCGCAAAAATCGGCACTACCCTGCGCGGTATTGGTCCCGCTTATCAGGACAAGATTGCGCGGCGGGGCATACGGGCCGGCGAGCTGCGCGACGCACAAAGGCTGAAAGAAAAGATAGCCGCTTTTTTGAGCGAAAAAAATGAGCTGTTTGCAAGGTATTACAGTGCGGAAACCATGACCATGCCGGAAATTGAAGAAGGGTACTTGCCGGCGGCATACCGCTTACTTCCTTATATCGCTGATACAGCCCTCCTTTTAGCCGGGCACCTGGAGCGGGGCGAAAAGGTGCTCTTTGAAGGGGCGCAGGGCGCCATGCTTGATATTGACTACGGCACTTATCCTTATGTAACCTCGTCCGGGACCATGACCGGATCTGTCTGCAGCGGTGCGGGGATCCCTCCGGGAAAGGTAGGTACGATACTGGGAGTGGGGAAGGCGTATACTACCCGCGTCGGTGCCGGCCCTTTTCCGACGGAGATCGAGGGAAAGACGGCGGAATATATACGGGAGCGGGGACGGGAATTTGGAACAACGACAGGCCGGCCGCGGCGTATCGGCTGGCTTGACGGGGTGGCCTTGCGGCAGGCCTGTCGGCTTAACGGAGTTCAGCACCTTGCCCTGACTCTTTTTGATGTACTCGGCGGTGTGGGAAGCATAAAGATTGCCACGGCATACCGCTGCCGCGACGGCAGCGTTACTGAACATTTTCCAGCCGATCAGCATATACTGGAGGAGATTACTCCCATATACCGGGAGTTTGCCGGCTGGGACGAGGATATATCGCGGTGCGGCAATATAAACGACTTACCCCGGGCAGCACTTGACTATATCAAAGGCGTGGAGGAGACTGCCGGTGCCCCCGTTTCCCTCCTTTCGGTGGGGCCGCGCCGGGATCAGACAATCTGGCGGCTCTAAGAGGGGGCAGGCCTGGAGAATAGGCGCATTAAAAAAAATTTTCTATTTTGTCTCCAGCAAAGCAGGAATTATCCTCGCCGTGAAGAATTAAATGCAATTGTTAACCGATCTTAATAAAGTTAACACAAACAAAACAATTTAAGCTGCCCTATCACTATATTGCGGAGGCGAATAATGCGGAGGATAACAACCTTCAAGGCGCTTATGGCGAAAGATTGTTTGCGGCAAAGCAGCGGCACACTTTTTACGCGGTTGCTTTTTGTAGTGCTGAGCTTCATGATTATCTGCGGCACCATGAGTTACTACGTTGACCATGGTGCCTATTTTTATGCCGTTTATGTTGACGGGCAGGAGGTAGGCCTGCTTGCGGAGAGGGAGAGATTGCAGGAGATTCGCGATACCCTGCGGCAGGAGGCCTATTTGTTTTATGGCCGGCCGGTGCATGTGGTGCAAGATATCGGATATGCAAAGGTGTATCGTCCGCTGGCAGAGGAAGCGCCGGATAAAGTATTATCGCAGCTGCGCAACACCCTCAGCTACAAGGTAGATGCCTTGATGGTTACGGCGGGGGGACGGGATCTCCTCCCGGTAGCTGATGCCGCCGCCGTTGAACAGATTGTGGAGATGGTGACAAATGCCTATCTCCCGACGAAAGATAATGTTTCGCTGGAAAGGGTTTATCTCCTCGAGCAGATCGATGCCCGCCCCTACCTTTCTTACCCGGAGGAGCTGCGGGATCCGGAAACGGTCGCGGCGATACTGCTGCGTGGTACGGACCGCCGGGAGACCTATCTGGTTTCCCGGGGTGATTCTCTTTGGCAAATTGCCCGGGATAATGATATATCCGTGGAGGAACTAAGGGAGGCCAATCCTCAGATGGAGGGGGATAGGCTGCGGATTGGCGATGAGCTGAGCCTGATTGTGCCGGAGCCACTTGTAAATGTGATCACTGTGGAACGGGTAACGGTTACGGAGCGGATACCTTTCCAGACGGTTTATGTGCCGGACGATTCCATGTGGAGTGGGCAGACTGAAGTATTGGAAAAAGGTGTTTTCGGCAGCAGGGATATCGTTTATGAAGTGATCCGGGAAAACGGACAGGAGAGATCCAGGGAGATAGTCTCCAGCGTGGTCATCAGTGAACCTGTCGCGCAGAAGGTGGCCCGGGGGACAGCCAGCATTCCTTCCCGAGGCACGGGCTCCTTCATCTGGCCGGTAAGGGGCGGTGGCCGTCTCACTTCGCCTTTTGGCTGGCGCTGGGGAAGCTTTCACGCGGGAATTGACATCGCCGCTCCCCATGGCACGCCCATCCTGGCGGCAGACAGCGGCGTGGTGGTCTTTGTGGGCTGGGACGGAGGTTATGGTAAGTGTATTGTTATTTATCACGGCACCTACTATACCCGTTATGCCCATAATTCGCAAAACCTGGTCAGCGAGGGAGAGGCAGTCGGCAAGGGGGAGGTTATCGGGCGCATCGGGAACACAGGCAGGTCTTTTGGTGATCATGTGCATTTTGAGATACGCACCGGCGGTATTTATGGTCCCCCGCTGGATCCCCTTGAATTCTTCCGCCCGTAGCCGGCTAAAGCTGTAAATATGCACTCCGCACCCCGGTGAAAATAAAACCGAGCAATAACACGTAAGGATGATGTTGATGCACCGTTCTGTTCAGTTGCGCGGACTGGCGGCCAGCCCCCGACAGGGTGCCAATTCCACACTCCTTCTGGACACAGTGCTGGCAGAGGCGGAGCGAGGCGGTTGCCGCGTGGAAAAAATCGAGATTTTTAGATTGAATATACGACCCTGTCAGGGCTGCGGCGGCTGTGACAGCACAGGCGTGTGCGTGCTTGAAGATGACATGCACCGCATTTATCCCCTACTGCAGGAGCCGGCAGATATTATTCTTGCTGCTCCCATTTATTTTTATACCCTTTCCGCTGTCGCTAAAGCCTTTATCGACCGCTCGCAGGCACTGTGGGTGCGCAAATACCGCTTGAGATCGCAGCCGCTGCTTCCCCGGGGGGATGGTTATCTCATCGCCACCGGCGCCACGCGGGGCAAGCGGCTTTTTGAATGCCCGCGCCTTACCATGCGCTACTTCTATGATGCCCTCAACCGCAATTATGCAGGCGACCTGCTGGTGCCGGGTGTGGAAAATGAAGGTGCTGTATTAGCAAAGGAAGCGGTGATGGAGGAAGCCTGTGCGCTGGGACGGGCGATTGCGGCCAAAACAAACAGCATGTAACAAAAATATAAAGTTCTTGCAATATTGCTGTAACAATTCCCTGTTAAACTGGAGGGGAGTTGACCCCCTCTTAACATATATATACTTTACAGTGACCGTATGGTCACTTTTTTTTCGACCGGCAGGCGCAGGAGTTTAGCCTGCGAAAATAGAATTATATGACGATTAAGCACTGGAGGGAGTAGCCGTTGCCGGAGAAGATCCTGATCGTGGAAGACGAAAAATCAATAGCGGAGATCCTCCAGTACAATCTTGAAGAGGATGGCTTTCATGTTATTGTAGCCAATGATGGGGCTGACGCCCTGCGCCTTGCCTTCAGCAAGCTGCCCGATTTGATCCTGCTGGATCTAATGCTGCCCCGCATTGACGGTTACAGCGTATGCCGCCGCATCAGGGATAAAATGGATGTTCCGATCATCATGCTTACGGCCAGGGAAGCGGAAGTGGACAAGGTGCTGGGCCTGGAATTGGGGGCGGATGATTATGTGACCAAACCTTTCAGTATGCGTGAACTGCTGGCCCGGATCAGAGCGGCCCTGCGCCGGGTCAAAATGCAGGACAAAACTTCCGTGGTCTTAATCTGTGGTGATATTTCCCTTGAGCCGGCCAGGATGGAATGCAAAAAAAAAGGTCGGGAGATAGAGCTTACTTACCTCGAGTTTAACCTGCTGCTCTTTCTGCTCAACAATGAGGGCTATGTTTTCAGCCGGGATAAGCTGCTTGAGGAGGTATGGGGCTATGATTACCTGGGTGATGCACGCACCGTTGATGTGACGATACGGCGCCTGCGCGAAAAGATCGAGGATGACCCCGGCAACCCCATCTACCTCTGCACCAGGCGGGGTGCCGGATATTATCTGAGGAGGCCGTCCTGATGCGTGCGGGGATGCAGGGAAAGATAGTTTTACTTTATTCCTTGCTTGTTCTTTTCGCCATGCAGCTCGGTGGTGTCTATCTGGTTAATTCATTGGAAAATTACTATTTGCGTAATTTTGCCGCAGGCCAAAATGCGCAGGCTGAACTACTGGGTAATTTCCTGCGCCGCTACCTGCTGGAGGAGGAACAGCAGCCGGAACAAATTTCCAGCCTCATTGCCGATTTCTGGGAGGGGAGCCCCGGCACGGAGATTATGGTTCTCGACCGCCACGGCCGCCTGTTGGGCGGGCCGGGACAGCGTTCCTCCTCCCTGTTGGGAGGCAGGGTGATCCAGGATGATGTGCTGCTGGCCCTCACCGGCAACCGGGTGGAAAATGTGCGCATGGACCCCCAGACGCAGGCCCGTTATCATTATCTGGCTTTACCTGTGAAGGATGAGGCTTTGGTAGTGGGAGTGGTTTTCTTAAGAAGTTCCCTTGAAGATATCTATTTGATCCTGCGGGAGTTCAAGTTTATGCTGCTCAGTGGATGGCTGGCAGTGCTGGGTATCGCTGTCTTGATTGGTTTTTTGCTGGCACGGACAATCACCCGACCGATTCGTGAGCTTACCTCCCGTGCCGCGGCGATGGCGGGAGGAGATTTTACTCAGGAAATTGCCGTACATGCGGCGGATGAGATCGGGGAACTGGGCCGCATGTTCGATTACCTGGCGGCCCGTCTGCAGGAAACCATGGGAGAGATATCGGCGGAAAAAAACAAGGTGGAGGCCATTTTGAATTATATGACTGACGGTATCCTGGCCTTTAACCGGGAAGGCCGGGCCATTCACCTGAACCCGGCAGCGCGGCGGATCCTGCAGCGGATCGGTAACCCCCGCGAAACCGGCCTTGCCGCGGAGATTATCCTGGGAGGATTTTTCCCTCCGGCGGAGCTGCGGCAGCTTTTATGCCGCAAGTCTCCGGCAATCCGGGAGATCCACCTGACCAACCAGCAGGAGCGGTTCCTGCAGATCCACTTTGCCCCTTTTTCCGGTCAGGAAGGGCAGCAGGGCATGCTTGTGGTTTTCCATGATATCACTAGGGAGCGGGCATTTACGCGCATGCACCAGGAATTTGTGGCCAATGTGTCCCATGAACTGCGTACCCCCCTCACCGCGGTTAAAAATTATGTGGAAACCCTTTTAAACGGGGCCTTGGAAAAACCGGAGGTGCGCACCCGCTTTCTAAAGGTTTTGGACAAAGAGACGGATCGCATGGTGAAATTGGTTAAAGATCTGCTTATCCTTTCCCGCCTTGATTCGCGGCATACGGCAGAGGTAAAAGATGCGGTGGAGATCAATACACTGATTCTGGAGGTGCTGGAACGGGTCATGCTGGAGGGACGATCCAGGGGAATCAAGCTGCGGCATTTTTTGCCGGCAGAGAATCTTGTTGTTTTCCTGGAGCGGGACATGATCCTGCAGGTAATGTTGATCCTCCTGGATAACGCCCTAAAGTACACGGCAGCCGGCGGTACAGTGGAAGTAAGCGCCTCCCTTAAAGAAAAAAATATTATCAGCATAGCGGTCAAGGATACGGGGATCGGTATACCCGAGGAGGAACTGGAACGGGTTTTCGAGCGCTTTTACCGTGTGGATAAAGCCCGTTCCCGCGATTCGGGAGGAACGGGCCTGGGGCTGGCGATTGCCCGGCAGATCGTGGAAGCCCATGGCGGCTCCATTACGCTGCACAGCCGCCTGCAGGAAGGGACTGAAGCGGTTGTGTGCCTGCCGTTAAAAGAATTTGCGGATTACCCGGACGCAAATTAAAAAAAAACGACCATGCCGAGGCAGGGGGGAGAGAGCAGTGCCGGAGCGGTTTAAAACATTTTTTCTGGCAGGGCTGATCCTGCTTAGTCTTTACTTGACCTATATTCTTTGGTTCGGCGGCCGCTACATAGAGGAGGTAGTGCTGCCCCGCTACGAGTTCGTTTTTTTTACACCCGTACCCTCTCCCGATCTGCTGCTCGCGCCGGCTGAGATCGTGCTGCAACAGCGAGAAAAAGAGGAGTTGATCCTTTTTCGCAGGGGCGAAACGGTTCATACACACCTCTGGCAGGCGATCAGTGCACTCTTGCAGCGTAAGCTGCCTGACGCCGCTGTGGAACGGCCGGACGAAGCAGCACTGGCAGCGTTGCTGCAAGAGGCGTCAGCTGCCATCTTTCTCCATTTTGCACCGCCGCTGCCGCAAAACTTTTTAGCGGACGCTCTCCCTGCCGCGGCGGAGCTTCACGAGATACGCCTCTTTGCCAGTGGCGATGTTTTTTATTTGTTCCTTGATGGGAGAGAAAAGAGCCTGTACCGCTGGTTTGACCCGGAGCAAAAGGCATTGGAAACGCTCATCTCTTCCGCTGCCG